>JBCCVK010000008.1:0-16321 GCA_039195495.1 Pseudomonadota bacterium | reverse complement strand
GTTTGGCTTCAGGTCGTGGCGGCGGCTTGTCCTGCGCCGCTTTGTACGACTTCATACAGTCCGAATTCCACCATCTCAGGAAAGTGGCCTCCTCATGAACCTCGTCGGCGACTGGTCCTATCCTACGATGATCAAGTTCGGCGCGGGCAGGATCGGAGAGTTGCCCGAAGCTTGCAAGCACGTCGGCATGAAGCGACCGCTTCTCGTTACGGACAGGGGGCTGGCGGCTCTGCCGATCATTGCTACCGTGCTTGACGTCATGACGGCGGCGGGATTGGGAAATGCGATTTTCAGCGATGTGGATCCCAATCCCAACGAGAAGAATCTTGATGCGGGCATCGCGGTCTACAGAAGCGGCGGACACGATGGGGTAATCGCCTTTGGCGGCGGGTCGGGAATCGATCTGGGCAAGACGATTGCATTCATGGCCGGCCAGGTGCGCCCGGTCTGGGATTTCGAAGATATCGACGATTGGTGGACCCGCGCCGAGGCCAGGGCCATCGCCCCAATCATTGCGGTGCCCACGACGGCAGGCACCGGATCGGAAGTTGGGCGCGCGTCGGTCATCACCAATTCCGAGACCCGTGTGAAAAAGATCATCTTTCATCCGAAAATCCTGCCAGGTGCCGTCATTTGCGATCCGGAACTGACCGTGAGCATGCCCGGCTTCATCACTGCCGGCACCGGCCTTGATGCATTCGCGCATTGTGTCGAGGCTTTTTCGAGCCCGCGTTATCATCCGATGTCTCAAGGTATCGCGTTGGAGGGTATGCGGCTTGTAAAAGAATATCTTCACCGCGCCTACACGACCGGCGACGATCTGGAGGCGCGTGCCCATATGATGAGCGCGGCGATCATGGGCGCGACCGCGTTTCAAAAAGGTCTTGGCGCGATCCACGCGATGAGCCATCCGGTCGGTGCCGTCTTCGACACACATCACGGTACGACGAACGCCGTTTGCATGCCCGCTGTGCTGGAATTCAATGCGCCCGCGATCGCCGACCGCTTCGATCAGGCGGCAGACTATCTGGGGATCGCCGGCGGGTTCGAAGGCTTCCGTCGCTTCGTGCGGTCGCTCAACGACAGCCTTGGCATCCCGCGGGGACTGGCCGCTCTGGGTGTTACGGCGCAACGCATTCCCGAACTGGTGCAAGGCGCCCTTGCGGACCCGTCATGCGGTGGAAATCCGATTGAACTGACCGCATGCAATTTGGCGGAACTGTTCGAGGCAGCATTGTGAGACAAACGCGCAGACGTTTCTGCTGCCGCGACGGCAACGGCCGCATCCTTCATCCTCGCGCATCCGGCGCCGGGCATGGTCACCTGTCCTCCCAGCCGTCCGAAGCGGGAGGCGGGGTTTCGACATGGTCGCCGATGCACCAGCGGCACCGCCTGCCGGCCCCGTATTCCGATCTGCTCCCGCCTCCGGGCGCATATGGGCGACCGCAGGCCCGGCAGAGCGCCTGCCGGCCTTCGATCAAACCGTGGCCGACCGAAATCCGGCGATCGAAAACGAAACACTCCCCATGCCAGACGCTTTCCGCGGGTGGTATTTCCTCCAGATAGCGCAAAATACCTCCTTTGAGATGGAAAACCTCCTTTGCGCCTTGTCGCAGAAGATAGCTGGTGGATTTCTCGCAGCGGATGCCGCCAGTGCAGAACATCGCCACGTGCCTGTTTCGGAATCGTTTTTCGTTTGTTTTCCACCAAGACGGAAACTGGCTGAAGGTTCTGATCCCCGGATCGATGGCACCTTCGACGGTGCCGACGGCAATCTCGTAATCGTTGCGCACGTCAATGACGACGATATCCTTTCGCCGGATCAGATCGTTCCACGCCTTGGGGTCGACATAGCGGCCCGCGACCTCGCGCGGGTCGACCTGCGGCTGGTTCAGCGTTACGATTTCATGCTTCAGGCGCACTTTCAGTTTCCTGAACGGCTGTCGGCGGGCCCGGCTGTTCCTGTGATCCAATTCGGCGCAGCCCGGCAGGGTGCGGATATGGCTCAACACCGTCTCGATTGCAGTATCCGAACCGGCAATGGTTCCGTTGATCCCCTCCGCCGCCAGCAAAAGCGTTCCCGTAATCCCATGTGTCCGGCAGAGATCGATCAATGGCTGGCGCAGGGCGCCGGGATTCTCGAACCGGGTGAAACGATAAAGGGCGGTAACGGTGAACATGGCACAGGGCCATATGCTGTTGCGCCCGTTCGGGCAAGCCGTAGGATAAGACTGCCCAGCACTTCGAGGAAAGACCGATGCCCCCGGTGACAGACGCTCTGATCGTGATCGACATGCAAAACGACTTTTGTCCCGGCGGCGCCTTGGCCGTTCCCGGGGGCGATCAGATCGTGCCGGGAATCAATACGTTGATGGACGACTTCCAGACAGTGATCCTGACCCAGGACTGGCATCCGGCAGGGCATTCCTCTTTCGCCTCGTCGCATGACGGCAAGGCCCCTTACGAGATCGTCCAGATGCCCTATGGGCC
Organism: Pseudomonadota bacterium; assembly: GCA_039195495.1. Taxonomy (GTDB): domain Bacteria; phylum Pseudomonadota; class Alphaproteobacteria; order Rhodobacterales; family Rhodobacteraceae; genus JBCCVK01. The sequence continues at coordinate 13,831 of JBCCVK010000008.1, read as the reverse complement.
ACAGGTCCTGTGGCCTGATCATTGTGTTCAGGGATCCAAAGGTGCCCTTTTTCAGCGTTTTTTGCGGACCGATCGGGCCTGTTTGATTTTGCGTAAGGGTTTCCGCCGATCCGTTGACAGTTATTCTGCCTTTTTCGAGAACGATCACACGACGCCGACGGGTCTGGAAGGGTATTTGCGTCTGCGGGGGATCGAACGACTGGTGATGATCGGTCTCGCAACGGATTTCTGCGTATCCGCATCATGCGTGGATGCCGCTCGGCTCGGCTTTGACGTTGAGACACGGCTGCATCTGTGCCGTGCCATCGATCACGACGGTTCTCTGGAACGAGGGATAGAGGGGATGCGGGATGCGGGCGTGCGCATCGTCTGAACGTGCTCGCGCCAACCTGTTTGCTTCGCGCTTGCGTCCCATCCCCCGTATACGCATGGAAAAATGCCGCGGATGCTCCCATGCACGGGGTGCCCGCGCGAGTGGGAACGCCATGCTCATCCCAAACGATACGTCGTTCGATTTGACACGGCGGGCAAGCCGATCGTTCGCAGAGGGTTTGCGTTCGCCGAACGGGTTTTGACGGGGGCCGCCGCGAGATGTTTGGGCTTGTCCGCGCTTTTCGTGCCGATGGCTTGCGATCAATCTACGCCGGAGTCGATGAGAAAGGCGCGTCTTCCCGTTGGAAAATTCGACGAGTAATCACCGCAGCTTGAAAAGACATTTCTTTCCGCCAATTGGAACCCATTCATGGACTCCGTCGAAAACGGGTTCCAGCCGCCGGTCGAGAATGCGTTTGACGACACCTTGAGCCAAATGGAAACCGACGCAAAAGCGCCGATGCCTGACGGGAAAGACGCCCCGCGCCGGCAGGGTGTCGTTTCGTCTCAAGGAACGATTATGGAAAAGGATTTCGAATGTCTTCCGGATCGTCGGTGTGATCCGGCGACAATACGGGGTTCTCGCATCCGTGGGCTTGCCCATGCGGCGGGTCTAAAGATGTCGCGATGACTTGCTTCGTTTGATCGACGATGGAGTGTTTGATGCACGCTGAACGGTGCGACGAAAGCCTTCCCGCCGGCAACGATCAGAGGCGATGAACGAGCACGCGCCCTTGCAGGGCGATCGATCTGCGGAAATCCTGAAAAGGTGTGACATCCGGCAAGATTCGCAACCGATGAGAATGCACCGCCATTCCCAAGCGGACCCTTGGCACGCCGGATTCCAACGGCTCTCACGACGTATTCCATCATGCCGAAGATGCAAAGGACGCGAGATTGTCCATCGGTGGAGGATCCCGCAAGACATACCCTCGGCCCCAGACCGTTTCGATGTAGCTGTCCCCGCCGGTCGCCTGACTGAGTTTCTTGCGCAGCTTGCAGATGAAGACGTCGATGATCTTCAACTCGGGTTCGTCCATGCCGCCATAAAGGTGATTGAGAAACATTTCTTTTGTCAGGGTCGTGCCTTTGCGCAGACTCAGAAGTTCCAGCATCTGATATTCCTTGCCGGTCAGACGCACCGGCTTGCCGTCGACATCGACGGTTTTCGCATCCACATTGACGGAAAGACGGCCGGTTACGATGATCGATTGCGAATGCCCCTTGGAGCGGCGAATGATCGCATGAATGCGGGCGACCAATTCTTCCCTGTGAAAGGGTTTGGTCAGGTAGTCATCGGCGCCGAATCCAAATCCTTTCAGCTTGCTCTGCGTGTCGTCCGCTCCGGACAGAATCAGGATCGGTGTTTCGATCCGCGCCATGCGCAATTGGCGCAGAACCTCATGACCGTTCATGTCGGGCAGGTTCAGATCCAGGAGGATCAGATCATAATCATAGAGCTTGGCCAGATCGATCCCTTCTTCGCCCAGACCGGTGCAATATACGTTCAGATTGGCGTGCGTGAGCATCATCTCGATGCTTTTGGACGTTGCGGGATCATCTTCGACCAGCAATACACGCATGTTCATTCTCCGCTTCAAATCCTTTCCCGAATGCACTGTGGGAAAGAATGGTTAACACCACGTTACACGTAATTGCGAAATCCCGGCCGGTCGGTGTGGTATTTCGTTGCCGGATACGATTGGCCGATCAACCCGAAAACCATTTCCTTTCCGAAACGTCGGCGTTTTTGAACCTCTGACCGCGAAAGAGGCCGCATATCGGCCCCATTGATTGCAAAGCATGTCTGTTTCGGCGGAGGAAGACTTTATCAAAGCCTCCCCTGAAGCGAGGCGCGGGGTTGAGGGCGGCCTGCGCTTCTCTATATCATCATCATCATGATTGATCATTTGTGATGAGATGTCCGTGTCGCTTGATATGCCCCATCCCCTGAACTCGCTCGATGTGGCCAAACCGCCCTCCGCGACCCGCGTCGTCGTCGCCATGTCGGGCGGTGTCGACAGTTCGGTCGTGGCGGCGATGCTGGCCACGCAAGGCTATGACGTGGTGGGCGTGACATTGCAGCTTTACGACCATGGCGCCGCGCTGCAAAAGAAAGGCGCCTGCTGCGCGGGCCGTGACATCCATGATGCCCGCCGCGTTGCCGAAACGATGGGATTTCCGCATTACGTGCTGAATTACGAAAGCGTCTTCAAGGATGCGGTCATCGATGAATTCGCCGACAGCTATCTGGCCGGCGCGACGCCGGTGCCCTGCATCCGCTGCAATGAACGGGTGAAATTCAGGGATCTGCTGACTACGGCGAGGGAATTGGACGCCGATTGCATGGCCACCGGCCATTACATCCAGCGGATCGTCGGGCCGGAGGGGCCCGAGTTGCATCGCGCGGCGGATGCCGCCCGCGACCAGAGCTATTTTTTGTTTTCGACCACGCGGGAACAGCTTGCTTATCTCCGGTTTCCGCTGGGGCGATTGTCTTCGAAATCGGAAACCCGGACCCTGGCGATGAAATACGGGCTGCCCGTGGCCGATAAGCCCGACAGTCAGGACATTTGTTTCGTTCCTGACGGGAATTATGCCCGCGTGATCGAAAGGTTGCGGCCCGGTGTGAGCATGCCCGGGGATATCGTGGATATGAACGGCGCCGTCGTGGGCCGGCATCGCGGCGTGATACATTACACGATCGGACAGCGGCGCGGGCTGGGTGTCGGCGGATTGTCGGCGCCGCTTTACGTAGTGAAGCTGGATGCCGACACCAACCGCGTGACGGTGGGGCCAAAGGCGGCGCTGGCGACGCGCATCATATCCGCGCAGGCGATCAACTGGCTGGGCGCCGCACCCTTTGAGGGCCGCGCCGGGTGGCGCGCCGGTGTCAAGGTGCGATCAAGCCGGCCACCGGTTGAGGCGATTATTCGCCCGCTTTCGTCCACTGAGGCCAGGATAGAGCTTCTGGCGCCGGAAACGGGCGTCAGCCCCGGTCAGGCGTGCGTGTTTTACGATCTCGACGGTTCGCGTATTCTGGGAGGGGGCTGGATCCGGCGCGGCGACTGACGCCAGGGCGGTCGCGTTCCCATCGGGGAGATAGGGTTGCGCGCATCTCTGCCTTGCGTCCGGTCGGGGGGCACCGCCGATTGGAAACATGGCGATTTTGCCAAGCGGCCGGCCCGGTCCGATGGATCGAGACGCCTTCGGTATCGACCGCGACCATCACCTGCATATCCTCGACCACGCATTCCCTGATCGCCTCCATGCCCGAAGCTTCGAATGCGAGGATCCGGGCCGACCGGATGGCCCGCGCGACCAATACAGCGGTCCCGCCAACGGCAATGAGATGGGTCGCCTTGTGGTTTTGGATATCCGCCACGGTCTCCGGTCGCCGCTCCGCCTTTCCGATCATCGACAAATACCCTGCCGCAGCATCATGTCCGTGAATCGATCCATCCGCGTCGCCGTTCTCGGACCCGCCGGACCAACGGTTTCGTCACCCGCCGGACCAACGGGTCCGACATAATAGATGACGCGATTCTCGAGGGAAATCGGTAAGGGTCCTTCTGACGCGAGTATTCTGGCGATCCTTTCATGCACGGCATCGCGCCCCGAGCGATGCCACCGTGTCGACGACCCAATCCGCGACGCATCCCCCAGGGATGCGCATCGCATAGCGTGCCCTGTTCTCCGATCCGCCTCGCTTGGCTGCGATCAAAAGCTCCAGCGTATCGCCGACGCAAGGTTCGACATGGGTGATCGCCGGGGTATTGTCGCGGGGATTTCTGCGCGTGAAGATCGGATCCGCGACCATCGACGCATGTAGCGGGTTTCCCGCGTCGAGACAGGCCGCTCGCACGGTTTCGTCGATCAAATCGGGCAATGCGTGGTCCGATACGATTCGCGCGACTGTCCGAGGCGTGCGAAGCGATGACGCCATCGCGCGGGAAACGCCCGATCCCGCCCGGACGTGACCCGCGGCGTCGGTATCCTGGCCGAACAGGACGTGGTGCGCGCGTTTCATCGCGGGCGGCGATGCATGCAGGGTTCCGTATCCGTGTTCAGGTTTGAGCTTCGGAGCCTGGGTTTGTGCCCGGAAAAGTAGAAAACAGATATGCCCGCAATGGATTTACCCGGGATCACGCCACACAAAGCTGTCCAGAGCGATCACGCTCTTATATTAGGTCCCGATCTGTTAACCTTTATGTGATCATCTTGTTTTCCTGAAAGAATCTGATGGATTACAATAAAATTATTGGATAGAGCTTCTCACGTAATCGTGCGGGGGAAAGTTTCGTTTTCCAACCAATGCGAGAATGTTCAATTCGCTGTCATCAAATTGGCCGCGAAGCCTTGAGGTGTGAAATGAGTATGCCGAACCGCAGTTTTTCCTTGGGCCTGACAATTTGGGTTCCGTTCAATACCGGGAGGGTACAACCTTTATGATGAAACAAACGATACCTTTTTTCGCGATCCTGGCGACCGCTTTATCATCGGCGGCACCGATGAGCCCTGCTTTCGCGGAAGGCGAACCGAGATCCAATCAGTATTGGTGGCCCAACCATCTGGATCTCAATCCTCTCCGTAACAATTCCCCCGCGTCCAATCCGGCAAGTGAAGATTTCAACTACGCTGAAGAATTCGCAAGTCTCGACCTTGATGCCGTGAAAAGAGATCTCGAGGAGTTGATGACCTCCTCGCAGGATTGGTGGCCGGCAGATTATGGCCATTACGGGCCGCTTTTCATTCGCATGGCGTGGCACAGCGCGGGCACATACCGCGTGAGCGACGGCCGTGGCGGCGCGAACGGCGGCCAACAGCGTTTTGAGCCACTCAACAGCTGGCCCGACAATGTGAGCTTGGACAAGGCGCGGCGGTTGCTTTGGCCAATCAAGCAAAAATACGGCCGGAAGATTTCATGGGCCGACCTGATGATCTTGACCGGGAACGTCGCGCTGGAGTCGATGGGCTTCGAGACCTTCGGTTTCGCCGGCGGACGCGAGGACGCTTGGGAGGCCGAGCTCGTCTACTGGGGTCCTGAGACCGAAATGCTCGCCGACGCACGCTATAGCGGGGACAGGGAGCTGGAGCAGCCGCTCGCCGCGGTTCAGATGGGCCTGATCTACGTGAACCCGGAAGGACCGAACGGCAATCCGGACCCGATCGCGGCAGCCCGCGACATTCGCGAGACGTTCGGTCGCATGGCGATGAACGATGAGGAAACCGTCGCGCTGATCGCGGGTGGACACACGTTCGGCAAGGCCCATGGTGCCGTCGACTCGTCCTGTCTGGGCCCGGAACCGTCCGCCGCCGGAGTCGAAGAGCAAGGCTTCGGTTGGACGAACGCCTGCGGCAGCGGCAATGCCGGTGATGCGTTCACCAGCGGCTTGGAAGGCGCATGGTCGGCCAACCCCATCGCATGGACCACCCAGTATCTGGACAATCTATTCGCCTTCGAATGGGTGCAGACGAAGAGTCCCGCCGGCGCCACTCAGTGGATCCCCACGGATGCGAGCGCGTCGAACATAGTGCCGGACGCGCACGATCCGTCGAAAACGCATGCTCCGATCATGTTCACGACGGACCTGTCGCTCAAGTTCGATCCGGCATACCGGGAAATTTCGCTGCGCTTCCAGGAAAACCCGGAAGAGTTCGCAACCGCGTTCGCCAAGGCGTGGTTCAAGCTGACGCATCGCGATATGGGCCCGCGCCAGCGCTATCTGGGAACGATGGTTCCTCAGGAGGAACTGCTGTGGCAGGATCCCATTCCGGCCGTTGACCACGCCTTGATCGATGCATCCGACATCGCGGATCTCAAGGCACGGGTTCTCGCGTCGGGGCTGTCCGTATCCGGATTGGTGAAGACGGCATGGGCGTCGGCGTCTACCTTCCGCGGCACCGACATGCGCGGTGGCGCGAATGGTGCGCGCGTCCGCCTTGCGCCGCAGAAGGACTGGGCGGCCAACGATCCGACGGATCTGGCAAGCGTGCTGAAAGGTCTCGAAGAGATCCGCGCCGAATTCAACGGCGCGCAATCGGGTGGAAAGAGAATATCGCTTGCCGATATGATCGTCCTGGGTGGAGCCGCCGCCATCGAGCAGGCCGCGAAGAACGCCGGATACGACGTGGAGGTTCCCTTTACGCCGGGGCGCATGGACGCATCCATGGAACAGACCGATGCGACCTCTTTCGCCGTTCTCGAACCGACCGCGGACGGGTTCCGTAACTATCTCGGAAGCGGCCATCAGAGATCGCCGATGCATCTTCTGGTCGATCGGGCCGACATGCTGACCTTGAACGTTCCCGAGATGACCGTGTTGGTCGGCGGTATGCGGGCGCTGAACGCGAATAGCGGACAGTCCGAGCATGGGGTGTTCACCGACCGGCCCGGAACGTTGAGCAACGATTTCTTCGTAAACCTGCTTGACATGTCGACGCAGTGGACGGTGTCGTCCGCCTCCGATGGTGTGTTCGAAGGGCGGGATCGCGGAACGGGCGAACTTAAATGGACGGCCACCGCTGTCGATCTCGTTTTCGGATCGAATTCGGAATTGCGCGCTGTCGCCGAATTTTATGCAGCCGACGACTCGCGAGAGGAGTTCGTGCAGGATTTCGTCGCCGCGTGGACCAAGGTCATGAACCTCGATCGTTTCGACCTGCTTTGATGGCGTCCATCCGGAATCGGACCGGTTAAGGGCCGGCCCGGTTCCAACGGGATAATGATCCCCGCCTCGGATTTTGGAAACATCCATGTGATGAAGTCCAAGGTTCCGGGCGGGGATCGTCCTTTGTATCACCGCCGTTTCCGCTTCGGTTTTCCATATCTGGTCTCGCGTGATACGTACGAAAGACCCGATCTTCGTGAAAACGAAATTCCCGCCTCTTTTTGATTGAGAAAACGATAAAAAAGAGGATGCGGTCCGTCCTCGAAATCGTCGTCGTTCCGATCCGGAAAGACTTGTGGTAAAGAGGCGACCGGGCAGGGACGGGATATATGCGCGAAGCGGCATGGTCTTCTTCGGTGTCGAGCGGCCGCGTTTTCATACGATCCGGGCAGATGACGATAGGGTGTTCGAGCACGGATGATCGCAAGACCGCATCCGTTCTCCATCCGGCGCGACCGCGGAACATGTAGCCCTGGCGGAGGCCGTAAAGCGGCGCGGCACGCCCGCTCGACGGGACATTCGGGGGCAACGCGCCCTGTCTTCGCTATTCAACCGAACTTCAAGCGAAGGAGCATGGTAGGCGCTTCGCGATGACCCTTGCAACGGCGAGTTCGACTGCCACCGCCCTTGCCGACGGTCACGGGGCAAAGACCGTCGAAAACCTGCACCCGGCTGAATAATCGTTTCAATGAAGCCGCCGCCCTCGATGGCGCCGAAGATATCTCGTGGATCGCCCAGGGCAGCCGCCGGTACAAGATCTTGAGAAACCCATACGAGACTGTTTGAATTCATAACCGCGAACGAAGGTCGTGGCGCCTCACGCGATCGATCGTCTGCTCGTCTCGGACGATGCTTCGCCGACATGTGACATCGGCACGATGAACGGTCGTTCGGCGGAAATAAAGAACCTGCGGTCCAGGTCGGCACGACCCGGCCGCGCCTGCCGCCAAAATACTGAAAACCCCGTCCCCGGCTTTCGCGGTCATCCGGGCTGGACGGGCCGCGGTTACGCGTACGGGGATTGCGGCCCGACGCCGTGGTCACACGATTTGATCGCCATAGGCAGGCGGGGGAAGTCGTGCGGATTTGTCCGGGTATTTTCGCGATGCGGCAACGGCTGATGGTTTTCCGGATATGGCGGCGTCCCGAGTATCGCGATCGCCGCCCTCACTCCGCCGCCATCGGCAGGTCGCCCGAGGCGACCAGTTGATCCTTGATCCGCCGCCGCGCGCGTTTAGCCGCGGTCACGATCCCCGGCTCGTCGAACCACTCCGGCGTCCCCAATTGATCGCGCGACCATTCCCAACGACTGAGATTCACGGCACTGAGACCCGAGATCGGCACCGCCAACATCAGCGACAGGCCAATCGGCAACAGCCACAAAGACACCAGGCCAGATGCCATACCGACCACCAACAGCACGCCGCTGAATGTCTCCAGCGCGTGGAACCGCAGCAGGGTCCACCAGCCGTATTCCCCGCCGTGTCTTTGCTGTGGTTCCCATTTCGCGGACAGACCCGCCAGGGTGCGCAGAACCGCGACCAGTTGCTGTACCATCAGGATCGGCGCGAAGATCACCGAGGCGACGATTTCGATCACCAAGGATGTCAGAAATTGCCGTCCGCCGCCCAGCTTGCGCGGACTCATACCGGTCAATGGCAGGGCGAAGGCGCCCAGAAGCTTGGGCGCCAGCAACATGCCGTACATGAAGACGAGGATCAGGACGCTTTTCATCGGGCTCATCTCGGGCCAGTCCGGACGCATCGGGTTCGCTTCGGAGAAATAGCGAATGACGCTGGCCTCTTCGCCGTTGCCCAAGACCGCCCAGATCACCAGGAGCACGAACCAGGCCGGCGACAGAAGATATCCCATCGCACCGTGAAACAGATGAAACCGGCTGACGGTATGAAAACCCGAGGAAGCCAGGATCGTCAGATGCTGCAGGTTGCCGTGGCACCAGCGGCGGTCGCGGATCGCATAGTCGACCAGTGTCGCGGGAACTTCTTCGTAACTGCCGGCGATATGCGGCAGGAAGCGCACCGCCCAGCCCGCACGACGCAGCAATCCAGCCTCGACGAAATCATGGCTCAGAATCAGCGCTCCGCGCCCACGCAGGGACGGCAGGCGCGGCAGTCCCGCGCATGAAGCGAAGGCCGCCGTTCTGATGATCGCGTTGTGACCCCAGTAGTTGCCTTCGCTGTCGGTCCAACTCGCCAGCCCTTCGGCCAGGATGCCCCCGTAAACGGTGGAGCTGAATTGCTGCACCCGACCGAACAGCGTCTCGGCGCCGATCAGGCGCGGGCAGGACTGGATAAGACCCGCACTCGCGTCCGAGGACAGGGCGTCGGCCAGCGCCACCAGGGCCTGGCCCGACATCAGGCTGTCGGCGTCCAGCACCAGCATCGCCTCGTATCCGCCGCCCCAATGCGCGATCCAATCGGCAAGATTGCCTGTCTTGCCGTCGATGTTCTTCTGACGTCGCCGGTAAAAGACGTCGATATCCGCCGGCGCATCGCGTCTTAGGGTTTCGAACGCGCGCTCCTCCTGAAGAGCCGTCAGGGGCGATCGCGTATCGCTCAGTACGAACAAGGTGAATCGGTGAACGCCGTCCCGCGCCCCGAGTTCCTCCAGCATCGCCGCGGCGTTGCCGAAGACATCCCATGGCGTTTCGTTGTAGATCGGCACCAGCAAAGCCACATCCATCGCCCTGCCGGGGGGGGGCATCCCCGCCGGCTGCTGGCGCCACAACAGCCGCATCAGCCCCACCGTCGCGGTGGAGACCGCCAGGGAAATCCAAAAAAACGTCATCGCGACCAGAGCGATCAGCACATATTCCAGCGCATTCAACCCGCCTTGTCCCAACCAGCCGGCGAAGGTCCAGATCAGCGCGCCGGTGGTCAGCGCCGCGGGCAGAAACGTCGCCCATCGCCAGAGATCCGACCGCCGCGACGGGCGCCATTTTGGCGCGCGCGCATCGCGAAAGCGCCGGCGAAAGCTCTGCCTGGGCAGCGGCAGAGGCCGTTCGGGCGGCATCTGCCCGGCCGCATAGCGGGGAAAGACGTTTACGCCGTCCATCGATAAAGCCATACCTCGCTGATCGGCGTGCCGTCATGCATCAGTTGCGCCCGCAGTTCCGACGCCCTGCGCGTGCCCGGATCGAAGCTGAAATTCAGCCGGGGCCCACCGGTCTCGGGATTGCGCTGCAAGATGCCCTTACTGGTCTTGGAACTCATCGAGGAAACATGGAGCGTCACCTCGTCGAGATTTTCCGGGATCGCGGGATGGGCGGCGAAGTCGATCGCCACGACGTAATTGTCACGATTGAAGCCCAGTCCCATTTGCGTGTTCAGCACCCGCGCCACCGGTTTGAGTTCGGGGCCTTCATCGCCCCAGCGCATCGAGTAGGTCAAATGCGCCTCGCCCTCTTTGGGGAGCGGTTCGCGAGGTCGCCAATAGGCGACGATATTGTCGTATATCTCCTTGTCCGACGGGATCTCCACCAGCCGGACCACGCCCGGACCCCAATTCTCTCCGGGCTCGATCCAAAGGCAGGGCCGATTGTGATAGAGCGCTTGGAGATCGGAGAAATCGCTGAACCTGCGCGCCCGCTGCATCAAGCCGAAACCGCGGGGATTCTCATCGACGAAGCTTGAAACCTGCAGCTGCTTGGGATTGGCCAGCGGCCGCCAGAGCATCTCTCCATTCCCGTTGAAAATCGATAACCCGTCGCTGTCATGTACCGCAGGGCGAAAGTCGTTGAACCGATCGCGGTTCGTCCCGTCGAACAGAAACATGCTGGTCAGAGGGGCGATGCCCACGTGATCCAGTTCGACCCGCGGGAAAAGATGCGCGGAAACCCGCATCGTCGTTACGTCGTCGGTTTCGATCTCGAAGGTGTAAAAACCCGCGACCGAAGGCGAATCCAATTCCGCATGAACGGTCCAGACGGTCTGCGCCGCCTCCGGCCGTTCCAGCCAGAAAGAGGTGAAATCAGGAAATTCCTCTCCCTCGGTGTCCCCTGTGTTCAGGGCCAGACCGCGCGCCGACAGACCGTAGGTCTGACCGCGTCCGATCCCACGAAAATAGCTGGCCCCTTGAAATACGGCGAATTCACTGAAAATACCCGGCTTTTCCAGTTCCGCGCGCAACCGTGCGCCGGAAAAACCCAGCGTCCCGTCGACCGGCAGTTCGGGGACTTGGTCCGTCATGTCGAACAGATCCATGTCGAAGACAATACGGCGGGCCATGCCGCGTTCGACGACATGCATTTGCACGCCTTGCGGAAAATACAGGCCCGGATGGAACAGATCGACATGTAGGGGGGCATCCGTGTCATGCCACACCGCGCGGTCGGGTTTGAACCAGATCGACCGGTAGAGATCGTAAGTCAGATCGCTCCATTGCTTAGGGATTTCCGGGCGCGGGCGATGGGGTGCCTTGGATCGCTGCCGTGCCGCTTCGATCATCGCCTCCGCCGAAAAGGGTCTGGCCGGTTCCAGCGCCGGGCCGGCGCCCCGATGGTGGGCGTGCCCCGGCCTGCGCGCGCCCATCGCGCCGAAGGCCGCCATGACGGCCAGAAACATGCGGCGATTCATCGCTTACACTCTCTTTCGCCAGGGCTGGCTTTTGAACCAGCCCGCCCCGTAAGCCGTGGCCACCAGCACCGCGAAGCCCGCCAGATTCACCGCCAGCGTCGTCCAGGTTCCACGCCCGATATTGTCCATCGCGAACCCCATCATCCGCGCGGCTACCATGCTGACCACGAAAACCGCCAGCGACTGCTGTCCCACCTTCAGAATGATGGAGAGAAGGCGTCTCCAAACGCGTGCCGGTAAATGCGTGCCGGACGTCATCAGTCGCCGCCCGCCATCGCCCGCCGCCACCCAGCAGAGATAGGCCAGCGCCAGAAAATGCACGTAGCGCAGGATGCCGAAATCCGACTTGGTGATGACGATACGATTGGCGATCCGCCAATCCCGCGCCCAGTCAAAACCCATCTCGCGCACACCGATGTTCGAAAGCGGGATATTGGCCAGCACGATAAGGGCCGCGACCGCGATCAGCGCCCCGTGTACCGGTGGTTTGGGCAGCCAACCTCGCATGAAGGCGAAACCGGTAAAGAAGATGAGCTGCCAACCGAATGGATTGAAAAACCATTGTCGCGTGGACCAGGGCTCGGCGGGCAGCGACAGGCGCAGCGCCTCGATCCCCAGCGCCTCCAGCACCCGCGCCTGAGCGAAAAACCATACCAGTGCCACGAAGATCGCGACCAGCCACGGGTTTACGCGGCCAAGGCCCATGACGATGGGCAGCATCAGCAGGATGATCATGTACATCGGCAGGATATCGAAATAGTTCGGCACATATGTCAGCGTGAACAGGCCCACCAATTGCGGTCCCGGTTCGGCAAAGAATTTCCACAGATTCAGCGTGCCGATGTAAATCTTGTCGTAGAGGTCGGTCTGGTCGATCGCCGCCAGAAGCATCGCAATGGTGAAAAACATGCCGATATGCGCCCAGTACACTTGCCAGACGCGATAGGCGACCCGCGCCGTGCCCATGCGCCAACCGGACTGATCGAAGGCGCGGCCGAAGGCGATGGCGGAAGCCATGCCGGAACAGAAGACGAAGATTTCGGTCGCGTCCGAGAACCCCCATCGCGCCGGGATCCAACTGGTCAGCCAGTTGCCCGGCGTGTGCGCGATCAGGATGATGAACATCGCGATACCCCGGAAGAAATCCAGCCGCAGATCACGTTGGCCCGACAAGGCGGCCGCCGCGACGGCGGAGTTTCGGCCGGTCGCGGTCTCAAGGTCGGAAGGATCGGCAAGGGTCATTTTCTAATCCGGCCTTCTCTGTGCACGATGCAGTGTTTCCGCGCTCACTCGGCCGGCAAATCGACCCGGGCACCGCCACGTTCGGTCGCCAAGCCTGCGATCAGGTCCATCCTTTGGGCGGCATATCCGTCCTGATGCCCCCCGCGCCGGGTGGTGCGGTCCAGCAGGATCGCCTTGGCGTCGTCGAGGTAACCTGCACGGATGCCCGCATCGATGGTGAAACGCTCAAACACGTCACGCTGCGCATGGCTGCCGCCGGCCAGTTGCATCTTGCGCCGCGCGGCGGCCAGGTTCAGAAAGGCGGTTCCATAATCGCCCCTGCCGAAAGCTTCCAGTCCCGCGGCGGCCGACAGCCCCGGTTTGGCCATGCGTCGCTGCACCTCGGTTTGATTCTTCCTGGCATCGTCGCGGATCCGGGTCATCAGATCGTGGACCGCATTCCCGCGCTTGCCACCGATCAATGCCATCAGGTAATGCAGATCGGCAAAGATCAAGCAACCATCCTCGGTGCGTCGGGCGCTGATTTCGGCCAGTTCTTCCCAGCGGTCGCCGATGTCGATCCCGTTCAACTCCAAACGCGACAGAAGCGACGACGCATTCGAAATGTCGCGATAGTCGTCGGTTTTGTCCTTGCGGATCTCGGCGTCATAAAGTGCCATCACTTCATCGACCTGGCCCAGATCCAGATGCATCAGCGCCTTGTGCCACCAGACGTGGTAGCGAAAATTGTTGCAATGCGCCCATGCCGCCTCGCGCCCGGTCAGCCAGTCCAAGCCCTTGACCGCGTTGCCGGGCATGCCGTGGCCCATGTCCACGACATGACCGGCAACGCGGTCAAGGGCTTGGACTGGCTGACCGGGCGCGAGGCGGCATGGGCGCATTGCAACAATTTTCGCTACCACGTCTGGTGGCACAAGGCGCTGATGCATCTGGATCTGGGCCAGGTCGATG
>JBCCVK010000007.1:0-17154 GCA_039195495.1 Pseudomonadota bacterium | reverse complement strand
GTTGATCAGCACGTAGGGTTGCAGCCCCCCGGTAAGGGCCAAAACGGCCAGCGAAGACAGGCCCGGCCTTGTCCGCCGCCTCCGGCCAAGCTTCGTTTTATTTTATTTCTCGACTTCAGGTACGTACCTCAAATACGGTCGTCCCATGAAGCGATTCTCGGAAACGGATTCGCTCGCAAACTGGGAGGATTGGATGAACCGTCTGAAACTGGCCTCGGCTAGCGCCCTGTCGATCGCTGCCGCTTCGGCGGCGACGCCGGGTCTTACCGCGGAACTGACGCTTTGCTGGGCGGCCTGGGATCCGGCAAACGCCCTTGTCGAGCTAAGCAAGGAGTTCGAAGCGCGAAGCGGCCACAGCATGAATTTCGAATTCATTCCATGGCCGAATTTCGCGGACCGGATGCTCAACGAATTGAATTCCGGCGGCAAGCTCTGCGACCTGCTCATCGGCGACAGTCAATGGATCGGCGGAGGCGCTGAAAACGGCCACTACGTCAGGCTGAATGATTTCTTCGACGCGAAAGCCATCAGCATGGACGATTTCGCCCCGGCGGCCGTTTACGCCTATTCGACGTGGCCGAAGGGCACGCCCAACTATTACGCACTTCCCGCCATGGGCGATGCCAATGGTTGGTTCTACCGCAAGGACTGGTTCGCGCGGGAGGACATTCGCGCCGCCTACAAGGAGGCGACCGGTCAGGAACTGGGCGAACCCAGGACCCAAAGGGAACTGTTGCGGATCGCGCAGTTCTTTCAAGGGCGCGAAATCGACGGCAAGACGGTCTACGGCGCCTCGATCTTCACCGAACGCGGCTCGGAAGGCATCACGATGGGGGTGACCTCGGCACTTTATCCATGGGGATTCGACTATGAAACGAGCCCTGGCTCCTATGCCATGGAAGGCGCCGTGAATTCTCCCAAAGCCGTCGAAGCGCTTGAATTCTATAAGGAGTTTTACAAAACCGCGACCCCTCCCGGCTACACGAACTCTTACATGGGCGAAAGCCTGGACGCGTTCAAGTCAGGCCAGGTCGCGATGGCCATGAACTGGTTCGCCTTCTTTCCGGGGCTTTACGCGGACCCCGATACGGGGGGCGGGAAAATCGATTTCTTCGTGAATCCGCCGCAGAATCAGGCAGGCTCGACACTGGGTGGACAGGGTATTTCGGTGATATCCTATTCCGACGAGCAGGACGCGGCGCTTGAATATCTCGAATGGTTCGCCGATCCGGCGGTCCAGGCCAAGTGGTGGTCGGTCGGCGGATACTCGGTGCACAATTCCGTTCTGAACGACCCCGGTTTCGTGGACAGTCAGCCCTTTGCCGGGGACTTCCTGGTCGCCATGGAAGACGTGCGGGATTTCTGGCAGGAGCCGGCTTATGCCGAACTTCTGCTGGCGATGCAAAAACGCATTCACGACTATGTCGTCGCGGACAAAGGCACGGCCAAGCAGGCGCTCGACCTTCTGATCGAGGACTGGACCGAAATCTTCGAGGACGAAGGCAAGTTATAATCCATCGCACTTCGCACGAGGGTTGGCGGCGGACGCGGCCCTCGTGCGCGGTCATCGCATGATCGAAAGCGCCAAACATGTCCGACAAGACGATGACACGCGTTGCCGAGGCAACGCCCGCGCCCGTCGCGCGCAAAATCAGAGGACTATCGGATCGGGCGATCGCCTGGCTCTTTGTGGGACCTACGATTTTCCTGCTGCTGGCGATCAACATCTTTCCACTGATCTGGACGGTTCGGCTGAGTTTCACGAATTACAGAGCCAACCGGATCGGGCGGGAGATAGAGCATATCGGCCTGCGCAATTACGAGCGTATCCTGACCGATACCGACATCTGGCTGAACATGCAGGCCACGGCGCATTTTTTGTTCTGGACGATCTTCTTCCAAGTGCTGATCGGCTTCGCGCTGGCATGGCTGATCAACAGGAAATTCAGGGGAAACGATCTATGGACCACCATCATCGTATTGCCGATGATGCTGTCACCCGCCGTGGTCGGCAATTTCTGGAAATTTCTCTATCAGCCGCAAATCGGACTTTTTAATTACATCGTCGCCTGGTTCACCGGCGCCGAGCCTTCCAGCTTCGAGATGCTGGGCTCCGTCAGTCTCGCGCCCTGGTCCATCGTCATCGTGGACACATGGATGTGGACGCCGTTCGTGATGCTCATTTGCCTCGCCGGCTTGCGATCCATCCCCGACTACATCTACGAGGCGGCAGAAATCGACCGCGCCAGCAAGCTCAGACAATTCTTCACCATAACCATTCCGATGGTTCTGCCGTTTCTGATGCTGGCGGTACTCTTCCGCGGCATCGAAAACTTCAAGATGTTCGACTTGGTGGTGCAGCTGACCGGCGGTGGTCCCGGCTCCACAACCGAACTGACATCGATCAATCTCAAGCGCGAAGCCTTCGAAAAGTGGCGCACCGGCTACGCCTCCGCCTATGCGATCATCCTTTTCGTCACGGTGTTCGGTCTCGCCTCGATATACGTCAAGGCCCTAAACAAAGTGAAAGAAAGATGAGCGGCTTTTCCGTCACCGAACCCTCGAACCGGAGCAAATGGATCGCGGGCGCGCTGGTCATCCTTTACGCGCTGATCACCATGATCCCACTGACATGGATCATGATGACGGGGTTCAAAACCCCGTCCGATTCCATCGCCTATCCGCCGAGGATCGTCTTCTCGCCTTCGCTCGAGGGTTACGTGAACCTTTTCACCACGCGGACGCGGATCGCGCCCGAGGATCTCGCCGCGCTTCCGCCGCCGGAGACCTGGTACGACGAGATCGTGCGCAACAGGGACATGGTCATCGCCGGCCCCTCGAAATTCGGTGAACGCTTCGTCAACTCGGTCATAATCGGATTCGGCTCGACCTTTCTCAGTGTTCTGCTCGGCACCTTGGCGGCCTACGCCTTCAGCCGGTTCAAGATTCCGCTGGCGGACGATCTGCTGTTCTTCATTTTGTCGACGCGAATGATGCCCCCTATCGCGGTCGCGATCCCCATCTTCCTGATGTATCGCAATCTGGGGCTCAGCGATACGCATCTGGGGATGATTCTGCTTTACACGGCGGTGAACATCAGTCTCGCGGTTTGGCTCTTGAAGGGTTTTATCGACGAAATCCCCCGGGAATACGAGGAAGCCGCTCTCATCGATGGCTACACCAGGTTTCAGGCTTTCTACAAGGTCGTCCTGCCGCAGGCCGCGACGGGCATCGCCTCGACCGCGATCTTCTGTCTGATCTTTGCCTGGAACGAATATGCCTTCGCGGTGCTGCTGACGTCCGCCACCGCCCAGACTGCGCCGCCCTTCATTCCGACGATCATCGGCATCGGCGGACTCGACTGGCCCGCCGTCGCCGCAGGAGCGACGATTTTCCTGCTGCCGGTCATGATCTTCACCATCTTGCTGCGCAAACATCTGCTGCGCGGAATCACGTTCGGAGCCATTAGGAAATGAAAAACTTCGTCAAAGATCTTGCGCGGCTGCGTCGCGGTCCTTGGGAAGCGGTCGCGACCCTCCTCATCGCTTTTGGCGTAGTGATGCTGATGCAGCCCTTTTTCCTGACGGTTTTCACTTATTCATTCATCGTGACGCTGACGGGCACCGTCATGTTCATCATCGTCAGTCACTTCCCGGAGTAAGCGCATGGGAACCCGATACACGCCCGCCCTATCGTCCTCGGTCATCGAAACGTTCGCCGACGTTCCGCCCGTGGCGTCCTTCGCCACGATATTGGTTTGGTATCGCGCCAAGGCGCCGCAGCACATCCCCGCCCATGGCTGAGATCGTCATCAAGAACCTCCGCAAGGATTTCGGCGATTTCACCGCCGTGAGGGAAAGCACCTTCACCATCGGCGATGGTGAATTCTTCATGCTTCTGGGCCCCTCGGGATGCGGCAAGACGACGACACTCCGGATGATCGCGGGTCTCGAATTGCCGAGTTCGGGCGCGATCTACCTTGACGGAGAGGAAATCAGCCAGAAACCACCCTCCGAACGCGACATCGCCTTCGTGTTTCAGATGTTCGCGCTTTATCCGCACATGAACGTGCGCAGGAATATAAGCTATCCCCTGATTTCGCAGGGGATGCCGCGTGCCCGGATCAAGGCCAAGGTCGCCGAAGTCTCGACAATCCTCGGGATCGAGGACATTCTGGACCGCCCGGTCGGCGGCTTGTCCGGTGGCGACCGTCAACGGGTCGCATTGGGCCGCGCCATCGTCCGGGAGCCCAAGGCGTTCATGATGGATGAACCGCTTGGCGCGCTCGATGCCGAATTCCGCGAACGCATGGCCGAGGAACTGCGCGCGCTGCATGATCGCATGGGCGCCACCACGGTTTACGTGACGCACGATCAATTGGAAGCCATGCAGATGGGCGACAAGATCGTCGTGATGAACAACGCGGTCGTCGAGCAGTTCGGCACGCCCCGGGAGATCTACGACAAACCCGCGACCATGTTCGTGGCCGATTTCATCGGCTCGCCTTCGATGAACTTCCTGCCTTTCGAGGGCAGCGTCGCGCCGGGGGACAGAACGGTGACCCTGGACGGCCAGACGATGCCGGTGCCCGAACTGCGCGATGGCGCCAAAGGTCGGCTGGCTTTCGGTGTCCGCCCCGAAAACATTGCACTCGGCGATGCCAGCGCTTACCGGGCCAGGGTTCTGGCGACGGAGTATCTGGGCACGACTCAGATCGTCACCCTGGACAGTCCGAATGGTGAGATCAAGGCCCGCATCGGGGCGGGACGGACGGTCAGGGTCGGGGAGGCCGTCGGCCTCGATTTCAGGGCCGAAACCGTCACGCTTTTCCACGAAGGCACCGGCCGGGCTCTGCGCTCGGCCCTCAACGAGAAGGCGTCGGATGGCTGAGGTGCGTCTGGACAATGTCTGCAAGTCATTCGGTGCGACCAGGGCGGTGAATGGTATCACGATGACGATTCCCGACGGGGCTTTCGTCGTGCTGCTCGGACCGACCGGCGCCGGCAAGACCACCACGCTCAGGCTGATTTCGGGGCTGGAAAAACCGGATGAGGGCGGGATCCACATCGCCGGACGAAAAGTGAACGACGAAATGCCCGCCCAGCGAGATGTGGCGATGGTCTTTCAGCAGTATTCGCTTTATCCGCATCTGTCGGTGCGCGACAATCTCGCCTTTCCGCTGCGTTCACCCATTCTGAAGACACCCGAGGACGTCATCGAACGCAAAGTGCGCGATATCGCCGAGCTGTTGCAGATCCCGCATAAATTGGACAACAAGGCGACCGAGTTGTCGGGCGGGGAGATGCAGCGGGTCTCTATCGGTCGGGCATTGGTGCGCGACCCGTCGATTTACCTGATGGATGAACCGCTGAGTTCGCTTGACGCCAAGCTCAGGGCCGACCTTCGCGTGGAACTCAAGCGCATTCAATCCGATCTGGGCGCAACCTTGCTCTACGTGACGCATGACCAAATCGAGGCGATGACCATGGCGACCCATGTGGGTGTCCTGACGAACGGGCGGCTGGCGCAGTTCGGCACGCCGAGGGAGATTTACGAAAATCCTTGTTCCGCTTATGTCGCCACGCGACTTGGCCTGCCGCGGATCAACCTCCTGCCCGTGGGTCTGTTCGGCGAAGAGGCGCCTGCGGGGGCAGCCCGGATCGGCTTGCGGCCGGAGCATATCGTCACCGGAGAAGGGCGGCAGGCGCAGGTGACGCGGGTCGAACATCTTGGGGATCAGACGCGTCTGCACCTGGTGATGGCCGATCATCATATCGTGACGCTGGCCGATCCGCGCGCCCTGCCTTCGATCGGCTCCGTCGTCAGGATTCGACCTCGGAAGCCGTATTTCTTCGACGCTTCGGGTGCGCGCGTCGCCTAGGGAGGATCATATGGCTCAATTTCTGAATTCCAAGGAAACGCTTGTTACGGAAGCCATCGACGGTCTGCTGGCGGCCTCTGGCGGCGCATTGGCGCGATTGGACGGATATCCGCATATCAAGGTCGTCCACCGCGCGGACTGGGACAAATCGGGGGTCGCTCTGATTTCGGGCGGGGGGTCCGGCCACGAGCCCGCGCATGCGGGTTTCGTGGGTCGGGGCATGCTCACCGCCGCGATTTGCGGCGAGGTCTTCGCGTCACCCTCCGTCGATGCCGTTCTGGCCGGGATTTTGGCCGTCACCGGCAAGGCCGGCTGTCTGCTGATCGTCAAGAACTATACCGGAGATCGACTGAACTTCGGTCTGGCGGCCGAGCGGGCGCGGGCACTGGGCCACAAGGTGGAGATGGTGATCGTGGACGACGACATCGCCTTGCCCGAAGCGCCGCAGCCCCGAGGCGTGGCCGGGACACTTCTCGTGCACAAGATCGCGGGCGCAATAGCGCAAGGCGGTGGTGATCTGGCGTCGGTCACGGCCGCGGCCAAGGCCACGGTCAAAAAGATCGCCTCTATCGGCATGAGTGTCGAGACCTGTACGGTTCCGGGCTCTCCCAAGGAAGAGCGCATCGCGCCGGGCAAGGCGGAGCTGGGTCTGGGAATTCACGGCGAACCCGGGGCGCAGCAGGTGGATTTTCTGGGGGCCGAGGCTGCCTTGACCACCGTAATGGAAAAGCTCGGCCCCTATTTGGATTCCGGACATCGCGTGGCTCTGATCAACAATCTCGGCGCCACCACAGCCCTGGAAATGTCCGTACTCACCCACGCATTGGCGGATACGGGCCTTGCCGAATTCGTCGTCGGCCCCGCCCCCATGATGACCGCGCTCGATATGCACGGCTTTTCCATTTCGGTGATGGCGGCGGACAAGGGCGAGCTGGCGGCCCTGCGGATGCAGGTCGACGCGCCGGCCTGGCCGGGGCTGAAGGCATTGTCGCCGATACGTATCACCCCGCTCCCGGATGGATTGATCCCAATCGCGTCCATCCCTTCGCAAAACGCCGAAATCCGGCGCATGATCGAACGAATGGCCGATTTGCTGATCGCGGCGGAAAGCGCCTTGAACCGGCTCGACGCCAAGTCCGGAGACGGCGATACGGGCAGCACGCTCGCCACGGCGGCCCGGGCGTTGAAATCCGATCTCGATCGCATGCCTCTGGCCGACTTGACCCAACTGTTCCCGGCATTGGGCAACGAATTGAGTCAGACGATGGGGGGATCGTCAGGGGTCATCCTTGCCATATATTTCAGTGCCGCAGGGGACGCGTGCGCCAACGGCGCGCCGGTGCCCGAGGCTCTGGTCGAAGGGTTGAAACGGGTCAGTCAAGTCGGTGGCGCAAGCGTCGGCGACCGTACGATGATCGACGCGCTCGCACCGGCCCTGGCGGCCCTGCCCGAAGGGATCGCGGCCGCCGCGGCCGCCGCGCGCCGGGGGGCGGACGGCACTGCCATGATTCATCGCGCGAAAGCGGGCCGGGCCGCCTACGTGCCCGAGGAAAACCTGAAAGGTCACAACGATCCCGGGGCCGAGGCCGTTGCGATCTTATTCGAAGGTCTGGCCCAAGGCATGGAGATTTAGAAAACGGTGATCAGGACCCGACATCAGGCTGTCGAGAAACCGACGGTCAACGACATCGCGCGCGTCGCCGGCGTCAGTCTGGCGACCGTCGATCGTGTCCTGAATGCGCGACCGGGCGTGCGCTCGGCCACGATCGAGAAAGTACAACGCGCCATCATCGAGCTGAGATATGTGCGCGACACCGCCGCGGCGAATCTGGCCCGGCGACGAATGTACAATCTTCTGTTCATTCTGCCGGATACAAGGAACGAATTCGTTCAGGCGCTGCAGAGGCAGATCGCCGAACAGGCCTCCGAACTGATCAATGATCGCACGCGCTTGCAGATGGTCGCAGCGGCTCCCTTCGATTCGAAAGAGATCGTCGCCATCCTGGACCGCGTGAGACCGGGCGAAACCGATGGCGTGGCCGTGTTCGGACCTGAAACCCCCTCGGTTCGGGATGCCGTCAAGCGGGCGCGCGACCGGGGAATCGCGGTCGTCTCCCTCGTTTCGGACCTGCCAAGTTCCGATCGGGATCATTTCGTCGGGATCGATAATGTTTCGGCGGGACGGACGGCGGCGCAGCTGATGGGCCGCTTCGTTCGCAGGAGGGGCCGTATTCTCGTGATCACAGGCTCCCGGCTCGCCCGAGATCATCTGGAGCGTCGTCAGGGATTCGACATGGTCATGGCGGAACGTTTTCCCCATCTGAGCGTCCTCGCCTCGGTGGAGGGGCGCGACGATCCCGGACTGGTCTACGAAATGGTGTCGAAAATCTTTGAAAATCATCCCGATCTATGCGGCATATATTCGTCGGCGGCCGGAAACGAAGGGTTGATCCAGTATTTGCGGCAAAGCGATCCAAGCGAAGACATCGCGGTGATCGCGCACGAACTGACGCCCATGTCGCGCCGGGCTTTGCACGAGGGCATCTTCGACGCACTGATTTCTCAGGATACCGGACATCTGGTGCGATCGGCCGTGCGGCTGCTTCGGGCGACGGCGGACAACGTGCCCTATAATGCCGCGCAGGAACGCATTCGTATCGATATCTACGTCAGGGAAAACATTCCGCCGGTCTAGGCGGCTCATCCAGGGAGAACCGAATGAAAACCATCAAGGGTCCCGCACTGTTTCTGGCACAATTCGCCAGCGACGAGGCACCGTTCAATTCTTGGGCATCCATAACGAAATGGGCGGCCGGATGCGGCTATAGGGGCGTTCAGGTTCCCAGTTGGGACGGGCGGCTGTTCGATCTGACCAAGGCTGCGGAGTCGCGGGACTATTGCGATGCCTTCAAAGGACAGGCCGCGGAAAACGGGGTGGAGGTGACGGAGCTGTCGACGCATCTGCAGGGGCAGCTGGTCGCGGTTCATCCGGCCTATGATGCGGCGTTTGACGGTTTCGCGGCCCCGTCCGTTCGTGGAAATCCGCGGGCACGTCAGGAATGGGCGGTCGATCAGGTGATGAAGGCCCTGACCGCTTCGAAAAACATGGGAATCGATGCCCTCGCCACGTTTTCCGGCGCTTTGGCATGGCCTTATCTGTATCCCTGGCCGCAGCGCCCCGCGGGTCTCGTCGAAACCGCGTTTGAGGAACTGGCCCGCCGCTGGCGGCCGATTCTCGACCATGCCGCGGATTGCGGGGTGAACCTGTGTTATGAAATCCATCCGGGCGAGGACCTGCACGATGGCGCGACGTTCGAAATGTTCCTGGAACGCGTCGGCAATCACGCGCGCTGTAACATGCTCTACGACCCGTCCCATTACGTGTTGCAATGCCTCGACTATCTCGACAACATCGATATCTACAAAGACCGAATCAAGATGTTTCACGTCAAGGACGCCGAATTCAACCCGACCGGGCGACAGGGTGTCTATTCGGGATATCAAAGCTGGGTGAATCGTGCCGGGCGTTTCCGATCGCTGGGCGATGGCCAGGTCGATTTCCGCGCGGTGTTTTCGAAAATGGCGGCCAATGACTTCGACGGCTGGGCCGTGGTGGAATGGGAATGCTGCCTCAAGCATCCGGAAGACGGGGCGCGCGAAGGCGCGCGATTCGTGTCCGATCACATCATCCGGGTGACCGAACGCGCTTTCGATGACTTTGCCGACGGCGGCACGGATGAGACGGCCAATCGCAAAATGCTGGGGATTGCATGATGACCGCTGAAAAACGCACCGAAAATCCTGCCCGCCGCATCCGCCTTGGCATGGTGGGTGGCGGAAATGACGCTTTCATCGGGGGGGTGCACCGCATCGCCGCGCGCCTTGACGACAAGTTCGAACTGGTCGCAGGCGCTTTGTCTTCAACCCCCGAAAAATCCCGCGCCTCTGGCCAGGCGCTTGGGTTGCCGCGCGTGTATGATGATTTCAAGTCCATGGCAATCCGTGAAGCAAGATTGAAAAACGGCATCGAAGCGGTCTCGATCGTCACGCCCAATCACGTGCATTACGCCGCGGCCCGTGAATTTCTCAAACGCGGTATCCATGTGATTTGCGACAAACCCCTCACCTCGACGCTTGCCGACGCGAAGAAGCTGATGAAAGCGGTCGAACAGTCGGATGCATTGTTCATCCTGACCCACAACTACACCGGCTATCCGATGATTCGGCAGGCGCGCGAAATGGTGGCGAACGGCGAGATCGGCAAGATCCGCGTGGTGCAGGTGGAATATCCGCAGGATTGGCTGACAGTCGAGCAGGATTTCAAACAGGCCGAATGGCGTACGGACCCGGCGAGGTCGGGCGCGGGCGGATCGACGGGCGATATCGGAACCCATGCCTTCAACCTTGCCTGCTTCGTGACGGGGCTGGACGTCGAAAGTCTTGCCGCGGATCTGCAGGCCTTCGTTCCCGAACGCAGGGTGGACGACAATGCGCATGTGCTGCTGCGCTTTGCAGGGGGCGCGCGTGGTATGTTGTGGTCGTCGCAGGTGGCGCCCGGAAACGAAAACGCCCTGCGCATCCGCGTTTACGGAGAGGCGGGTGGATTGGAATGGGCGCAGGAGGAACCGAATTATCTCTGGTACACGCCGTTCGGCGCGCCCAAACGTCTGATCACTCGGAACGGCGCGGGCGCGGGCGCCGACGCCGCCCGTATGAGCCGCATTCCCCCGGGTCATCCAGAGGGCTATCTCGAAGGGTTCGCAAACATCTATGCGGAAGCCGCCGCCGCCATCGCCGCCAGACGCGCGGGAACCGCGGTGGAAGAGGGGGTGATCTATCCATCCGTTCACGACGGTCTCAAAGGCGTTCAGTTCGTGAGCGCGTGCGTACAGTCGGCACGGCGGAATTCCGCGTGGGTCAAGCTGCATCACTGATTGCGCCGCGTGAAACGAGATATCCATGGCATCACGAAGCGGCGACGCGCTGGAAAAGAGAAACCGATGCGTGTTCTGTGCTTGAACGGTTGGGGGGGGCGGCTGCATGATCGGCTCTTCTCTTATCTGAAGGAAACCGATCCGGACGTTCTGTGTCTGCAGGAGGTCGTGCATGCACCTTCATCCCCGCGTGACTGGCTGACCTATCGCGATTCGCACCTGGAATTGCCTCAGCGCGCGCATTTCTTCACGGAAGTCAGCCAGGTCCTGCCGGACCATCAAGCGGCGTTCTGTCCCGCGACACAGGGCGAGTTGTGGGACGGAAAGACCCGTCACGCCGCGCTATGGGGGCTGGCGACCTTCGTCCGCCGCTCCATCCCGATCATCGGTCAGAGACATGATTTCGTACATGGGACATTTTCCGCCGATGGATACGGAGAGCATCCCCGCCCCCGGACCGCACATGTCGTGCGTCTTTTTGATCTCGACAACGGATATCCGATCGTCGTCGGCCATATGCACGGACTGCGCGATCTGAACGGAAAGCAGGATACGCCGGCCAGAAGGGTTCAGGCGCAAAAGCTGGTCGATCTCGTGACCACCGTCGCAGCGCGGCACGACCGGCTGATCGTGTGCGGGGATTTCAATGTGCTTCCCGACAGCGTGACATTCGACATCCTGAGCAATGTGGGATTGATCGATCTCGTGACACGGCACGGTTTCTCCGACACGCGCAGTTCGCACTACAAAAAAGACGTGCGATATGCCGACTACATGCTGGTGAACGCCGCCGTAAAGGTCGCGAGTTTCGATGTCGTCGCCACGCCCGAAGTGTCGGACCATCGTCCATTGCTCCTTGAACTGGAATGAACCGGACAGGCCCCGCCACCGCCGCGAAACCGCGCGGGAAATATCTGCCGCGAATCCCAGCTGCGCAGGGCACCCCATTCTGCGGCGGGGAGGGCGCCGAAGGGTCGAGACCGTGCAGCGAATCTACGGGCAAAACCGGGTATGGACACGCGCCGGGCTGCGGTGGCGGGATGTTCCCGGAACATGAAATCGTCGACCGCTTCACGAGTTTCGCGTGTTCATGTCCGACTTCGCCTATCGGCCGGTCGATCGGCTGCAGTGCCCGGCGTCGAGAAAGCGCCGCACCGGCGATGCGTCAAGGGCCGCCGTTTCCAAAACCTGCCGGACGTGGCTTCGAAAACGATCATTCAAAACCAGAAAATGTCGGATGAGCGATCCCTACGATGATCTGATCCCGCCCGATCTGACGGCGTTCGAGATACTGGCCGAGGCAGCGCGGGCAGCGCTGCCCGACGCCTTTCGCGCGACGGCGATGGAGGTGGTGTTGCGGATCGAGGATTTCCCGTCGAACGACATGCTTTCAAGGCTGGCCATCGACGATCCGTTCGCGTTGACGGGCCTTTACGAGGGTATCCCGCTGACCGAAAAATCCATCGGTGAACAGCCCCTGCAACCCGATGCGATCTGGCTATTTCGTCGTCCCATACTGGATGAATGGGCCGCGCGCGGGGATGTGCCGCTGGGGGCGCTGGTAACGCATGTGTTGGTGCATGAATTGGCACATCATTTCGGCTGGTCTGACGAAGATATCGCCAAGATCGACCCTTGGTGGCTCTGATCCAATCTCTCACGAAGCCGCGATTTGGCCGTGACTCTCGCGGCAGATAATCTAGGTCTTGAGGCCGACGCAAATTCCAGGGAGATTTTTCCATGTCCATCATGAAACCCACCCGACGCCAGGCTTTGATGGGCGCCGCCGCCTTGCCGATCATTTCATCGGTTGTTCTACCCTCGCAGGCGCGCGCCGGGGCGGACATGAAAGGCGCCAGCACCCCTGTGTTCAACCGTTTCGTCATGGGCGACTTCGAGGTGACCACATTGCTGGCCGGTTCCGCGTCGCGCGACAATCCGCATGGCATCTTCGGCATGAACGTCTCGGATGAGGAATTCGCCCGCGTTTCCGAGGAAAACTTCCTGCCTGCCGACAAGGTTCACTTCTTCTTCACACCGACTCTGGTCAACACGGGTTCCGAACTGATTCTGTTCGACACCGGCCTGAACGGCGTGCAGCTGACCGGCGTGATGGCGCAAGCCGGATATGCGCCCGATCAAGTGGACATCGTGGTCATCACTCATATGCATGGCGACCATATCGGCGGCATGATGACCGACGGCAGGCCGACTTTCGCCAATGCCCGCTACGTCACCGGTGCGATCGAGCACAATCACTGGTCGGGGGCCGACAATGACGGGTTCAAAAACAACGTTGCCCCGATGAACGACGCCTTCACCTTTCTCGATGACGGAGACGCCGTCGCGTCAGGTGTCACCGCGATGGCCGCTTTCGGTCATACGCCGGGCCACATGACCTACATGCTGGAAAGCGGGGGCCGGCAGATGCTGCTGATGGCGGATCTCGCCAATCACTATGTCTGGTCCCTGGCTTATCCGGATTGGGAAGTGCGTTTCGACATGGACAAGGCCGGCGCGGCGGCATCACGCCGTAGAATATTGAATATGCTGGCCGCCGATAAGATCGCGTTCATCGGCTATCATATGCCGTTCCCGTCCATGGGATATGTCGAGGCCGATGGCGGCGGGTTCCGCTACGTTCCCGCATCTTATCAGATGATGTTGTAACCCGCATGCCGTTCGGGTCGGGCAGGCCCTTGGATCTGCCCGTCTTCAACTCGGGTCGCGCCAACGATTCGCGATCGGATAACGGCGGTCCAGCCAGAAGGCACGCCTGGTCAACCGTGCGCCCGGTGCGGATTGAAACCGCTTATATTCCCCCATATAAATCAGCTTCTCGACCTTCTTTACGGTTTCGCGGTCAAATCCCCGTCCGGACAAATCCTCCACGGACAAATCCCTGTCCACCAATCCTTCGAGAATCGCGTCCAGCACTTCGTAAGGCGGCAGGCTGTCTTCGTCCCTTTGATCTTCGCGCAGTTCGGCGGAAGGCGGCTTGTCAATGATTCTCTGCGGGATCACTTCACCCGCCGGACCCCTCATCCAGTTCCGGTGATGGACGTTGCGCCAGCGGCAGGTCTCGAACACCCGCGTCTTGTAGAGATCCTTGATCGGATTGTAACCGCCCGCCATGTCGCCATAGATCGTGGCATACCCCACCGCGATCTCGGACTTGTTGCCGGTGGTCAACAGCATCTCGCCGAACTTGTTCGAGAGCGCCATCAGCAAGAGTCCCCGTAGACGCGATTGAATGTTCTCTCCCGCCAGCCCTGCATGGTCGCCATCGAAAAACGGAGCCAGCGTTTCGACCACCGCCGTCTGCGATGTGCCGATCGGTAGGGTGTCCAGCCGGGCACCCAGCGCCTTGGCGCACGCCGCGGCATCCTGCAGCGAATGGACCGAAGTGTATTTGGAGGGCAACATCACGCATCTCACGTTTTCGGCGCCGAGAGCGTCGGTCGCGATGGCCGCCACCAGGGCCGAGTCGATACCGCCCGACAAACCCAGCAACACCTTCTTGAAACCGGTCTTTTCCACGTAATCATGCAGCGCGGTGACCATGACGCGATAGTCGCGTTCCCAAACATCGGGCAGCGTCGTCTTCCCGGCGGGAATCGCACGCCAGCCCGCGTCCGTGTTTTCGAAGTCGACATGCATGACGGTCTCGTCCAGCATCGGCAGTTGCGCGGCCAATCGGCCGCCTGGATTCAGGACGAAACTGGCGCCGTCGAAAACCTGATCGTCCTGCCCGCCTACGAGATTCAAATAGACCAGAGGCAGGCCCGTCTCGATCACCCGCGCCACCATCAGGTTCATCCGCACGTCGTGTTTGTCACGGTCGTACGGAGAACCGTTGGGAACGAGCAGGATTTCCGCCGCACTCTCCGCCAGCGTCTCGGTCACGTCACCATACCAGGCGTCTTCACAAATCGGAGAGCCGATGCGGAGCGGGCCGATGCGATAGGGTCCGGTGATGGGGCCGCTGTCGAAGACACGAACCTCGTCGAAGACATCGTCATTTGGCAAATGATGTTTCAGAATCCGCGTGACGATCCCGCCACCCCGAAGAATCGCATAGGAGTTGTAAAGACGATCATCCCTCGCATGAGGGGCGCCGATCCCCAATGCAGGCCCGTCGGCGGTCTTTTTCGCCAACTCGACCAGATGCGCCTCGCAATCCGATTGAAATGCGGGGCGCATGACGAGGTCTCGCAGTTGATAACCGGAAAGAAACATCTCGGGCAGCGCGACCATGTCCGCGCCGGCCTTCTTGCCTTCGTTCCAGGCTGAGAGCGCTTTTCGGGCGTTGGCGGCGAACGCGCCCACCGTCGGGTTCATCTGGGCCAGCGTCAGGCGAAAACTGTCGGCCATCCATTCCTCGTATGTCCAAGCCCTCCTATACGCAGATGTTTCGACGAGGAAAAGCGCGCCGAACCGGTCCCCATCAAAAGCGTTGTCACCCCCGGAGGGCTCAAGTAGGTTCGTTGCAATGGAGATCGGTGCGCGCAAGCCGTACGAGATGGAGACCATGGGACGACAGATTTCGCAAAGGATCCTGGTGGCTCTGGTATTTTTCAGTGCCGCTTTCGCAAGCGGGCCGACCGCCATCGCGCAGACCGAGACGGTCATCACGAAACAATACGATGACGGCGGCGTCTACGAAGGGACGTTCAGGAACGGCAGACAGCACGGTCGCGGAACCTATCGCCTGCCGAACGGCTACGAATACGACGGCGACTGGGTGGATGGCGAAATCCTGGGGCGGGGGATCGCCCGCTTTCCCAATGGTTCGGTCTATGAGGGTCATTTCGCGAAGGGCAAGCCGGAAGGGATCGGCAAGATCACCTTTGCGGATGGCGGCACTTACGAGGGCGACTGGGCCGACGGCAAGATCACCGGAAAGGGCGTTGCCGCATACGCCAACGGCGTGCGTTACGAGGGGGAATTCCGAAACGCCCTGCATCACGGCCAAGGCGTCATGACCAGTCCCAGCGGCTATCGTTACGAAGGGGGCTGGGTGAACGGGGTCAAAGAGGGCCAAGGCAGGATCGTCTACGCCGATGGCGCGGTCTATGAGGGCGCCCTCGTCCAGGGTCAGCGCGCGGGTGACGGTGTGCTCACCCTGCCGGACGGGCTCATCTATGCCGGCCAATGGAAGGACGGCCAGATCAACGGCAAAGGGCGTCTGGTCCAAGCCAATGGCGATGTCTACGAAGGAACGCTGGTCAACGGCGAGCGCTCGGGCGTCGGCGCCGTTCGATATTCGAACGGCGATCTGTACGAAGGCGAATTTCTGGCGGACAAGCGCCATGGCACCGGCACCTTCGAGGGGGCGGACGGCTATCTTTACTCCGGCCAGTGGGTCGATGGCCGGATCGAGGGTCAGGGAAGGATGACCTATCCCGACGGATCGGTTTACGAGGGCAGTTTCCGCAACGATCTGGCCGACGGTTTCGGTAAGATCATCTATGCCGACGGCGGCACTTACGAGGGCGATTGGGTTGCCGGCGTGGTCGAGGGTCAGGGCGTGGCGCGATACGCCAACGGTCTCGTCTACGAGGGCGGGTTCAAAAACGCCAAGAACCATGGGATCGGGACCATGACCTATGCCGATGGTTACAAATATGTCGGCGCGTGGGTGGATGGATTGCGTCAGGGCGAAGGCACCGCGACCTATTCCGACGGCACCGTGTATTCCGGCAGCTTCGCCGCGGGACAGCGCGAAGGCATGGGAACGATCGAAATGCCGGACGGCTTCAAATACACCGGCACCTGGAAGGCGGGCGAGATCGACGGCCAGGGCATCGCCGTCTATGCCAATGGCGACGTCTACGAAGGCATGTTCCAAAACGGCAAACGCTGGGGTCTCGGCACGATTCGCTATGCTTCCGGGCAAGAGACCACGGGCCAGTGGGAAAACGGCATCCTTCAGGAAGAAGACATCCCGGTCACCAGCCAGGGCGGCTGACCTGCGTCAAACGGCTCACCACGACCCTTCGTCGCGCCCGCGCCGATCGAAGAAGACGCCGGTCTGCGCGGGGGTGAAACCACCGACCGCCGCCGGCAGATCTGGCGCCGCCTTGGCAAGGGAGCGCCAGGATGGCATTCTGGATATTCCCCGATGGGACCCGTGCCGACCGTTTCCGGATACGGGACGACGCAGACGGGCTATCCACGTGCCGCGCCAGTTGCGGCCGACGCCTCGCGCAGCATCCTGTCGCAGGACCGCAGCATATCCAAGCGCCCGCTGGGCCGAGGCTTCGCCGCCGACATCAAGGCCGTCGCACAACCACCATGCCAGGCGCCCGAAGCACCGATGATCGGGGCTTGTTTCGC
>JBCCVK010000006.1:0-17638 GCA_039195495.1 Pseudomonadota bacterium | reverse complement strand
GGGGGCGAAAGGCGTCTGCGCGAACTTGGCTGACGGAGGCGTTTCCGGATACGGGCCGCCCCCTTGCGCTTGGCCCAGAGGGTGAGACCCGGCACCGGCGCGATTTCGCCGCGGAT
Organism: Pseudomonadota bacterium; assembly: GCA_039195495.1. GTDB lineage: Bacteria > Pseudomonadota > Alphaproteobacteria > Rhodobacterales > Rhodobacteraceae > JBCCVK01. Next base: position 17,522 of record JBCCVK010000006.1, on the reverse strand, counting down.
GCGCGACCGGTCGCAAAGCGGCGCATCGTCCGCTCGACATATTTTCGCCCCCCTGGGCAATCACTTTCGCCACTGACTGACCCGCGGCCGGAAAGGACTGGACTTCTTACGCCCCGCTCTTCGCCACGACCGGGCTCTCCAGTGAAATCGACACGGCCGCGCCGGACGAAGGAAGGCCCCCGCAAAACCTCATTTTTCCGCAAGCAGCAGCGACTGATGATCGACAAGGCGCCGGCCCGATACGCGTGGCGCGCGTTCCGCTAAGCGATCTCCGTGAAAACCTTCTCGACCGCCTTTTCCAGTTTTTCGAACATCTCGTCCAATTGAGCTCCGGTCATGATGAAGGGCGGGCAAAGCACGATCGCATGGCCGATCGGGCGGCAGATCAACCCGTGATCGGTACAGGCATTCGCGATCCGCTCGCTGATGGAAAGCGCGCTGTCAAACGGCAACTTGGTTTCCTTGTCCTTCACCACTTCAAGCGCGCCCATCAGACCCTTGCCGCGCCACTCCCCGATATGCGGATATTCCGCCAAGCGTGCCAGTCCGGCCTCGAAGTCCGGAAGCAGGGTGCGCACGTTCTCGGCCAATCCCTCATTCAGCACCACGTCGATGGCCTTCAACGCGACGGCGCAGCCCACCGGATGGCCCGAGGCGGTGAAGCCGTGTGGAAATTCCTGAATTCTTTCGGCGGCATGCTGCAATCGGTCGGTCAGTTCGGGCCCCAGGATCACCGCGCCCATAGGGAAAAAACCCGCCGTCAGATTTTTTGAACTGATGATTGCGTCAGGCGTGAAGTCATAGGTCTGGCACCCCCAGGTTTCGCCCGTTCGGCCAAAACCGCAGATCACTTCATCGGCGATCAACGGAATGCCGTGTTTTGCGAGAATTGGCTGGATCGCCTGAAAATACCCTTCGGAAGGCGGGATAACCCCGCCCGCGCCCATGACGGGTTCGGCGAAAAAACCGGCGATCGTGTCGGCGCCCTCATGGGCGATGACCCTCTCCAGTTCGTCCGCCATGCGCTGGGTGAATTCGGCTTCGGATTCGCCGTCTTGGCCGTTGCGCCAATAATGCGGGCAGGTCAGATGGATGAAACCGGGAAGCGGCAAGCCGAAGACGCCGTTATAGGGTTTGCCGGTCATCGAGGCGCTGACCGCCGTGACCCCATGATAGGCGCCCGTGCGGGTCAGGATCTTGCGCCGTTGCGGCTGATCCTCCGAGGCCCAGAGAAACCACAGCATCTTGACCATGGTATCGTTCGCTTCCGAGCCGGAATTCGTATAACACACCTTGCCGTGTTCGAAGGGGGAGACCTCGACAAGCTTTTCCGACAGCATCACGGTCTGATCCGCCATACGCCCGAAAAAGACGTGATAGCCCGGGAGGCGGCCATATTGCCGCTGCGCCGTCTCGATCAGGCCAGGATGATCGAAACCCGCCACCATGTTCCAAAGGCCGGAATTGGCGTCAAGATAGCGTTTGCCGTGCACATCGACGACGTAAGGCCCCTCTCCATGGGTCAGCACCACCGTTCCGCGCGCCTCGACCGAAGGCAGGTCGGTGAAACCATAAAAAGAGTGGGCCTTGGCCCGGGCTTCCCAGGAATTTAATGCAGCGTCAGGCATGGACCCCTCCAGAGCGGATGACGCGTGAACGCTACTCCCAGCCGAGGAAGGGCACAATCGATATCATCGACGACTTCGTCGGAATGACGCGGATAGGTGGCAAAACGCCAAGCATAAGCGGCGTTGCCGTGGCGCTTGCCCCCCGCTAGCGTGATGTAAAGGGACAGGCGACATGGGCGATACGGCGGGGCGGATCACACTTTGGGGGATCGAGGTTTTCGTGGCCACCGCCGAGGAGGGGGCGGTATCGGCTGCGGCGCGGCGACTCGGCGCGAGTGTCTCGGCAGTTAGTCAGCAGCTCAGCAATCTGGAAACGGCGGTGTCGGCCAACCTGCTGGACCGTTCCACGCGCCCTGTGGCGCTGACCCCTGAAGGGCAACTCTTTCTCAAACGGGCGCGTTCCATCCTGAACGAGGCCATTCAGGCGCAAGCGGAACTTTCGGTCATGGATTTGTCTCGATTGACCCGTCTTCGCTTGGGTATGATCGAGGATTTCGACGCGGATGTCACCCCAAGGCTGTTGCAGGCCATGGCGGGCGAGTTGCAGCAGTGCCAGTTTCTGCTGGAAACCGGCGCCTCGCATCGCTTGTTGGATCTGCTCGATACCCGAGCGCTGGATGTCGTGGTGGCAGCGGATATGGGGGCCGCGGCGGATTGGATGGAGGTGCATCCGCTGCTGGAAGAGCCTTTCGTGGCGGCGGCGCCGAAAGGTCTCGTCGGCGCGGGGGCCGTTCTGGAACAGCTCAAGTCGCTGCCGCTGATCCAGTATACCGCACGTCACGTCATGGGGCGCCAGATCGCCGACCACTTGGCCCGGCAGAACCTGACCTTGGCGCATCGGTTCGAGCTCGACAGCTATCACGCGATCATGGCGATGGTGGCCGAGGGCTTGGGCTGGACCATCCTGACACCTTTGGGCTTTCTGCGCGCGCAGCGTTTCCGCCATGCGGCCGACCTGATCGAACTGCCCTTTGCCCCTTTGAGCCGCACGGTCTCGCTGACGGCACGGCGGGGCGTGCTGGGCCAGATGCCGACCCATGTGGCCGATCTTCTGCGTCCGCTTCTTCGTGAACTCATCGTGCGACCCACCGCGACGGAGGTGCCTTGGTTGACCCCGCGGCTGAACGTTCTCGACTGACTGCCGACCCGCTTACTGCCTGCGGAAAATATCCTCGTGATCGTCACCGGCACCCGCGGCTGAACCGGCGTGATGCCTAAAGCGCGCGATCGATCTTGGTCGTGAGATGGATCAGGCTTTCCGAAGATCTCACCCCCTGGATTGCGCCGATCGTATCAAGCGTCTGATCCAACTCCACCGTCGAGCGGACGGAAATTCCCAGGATCAGATCGAAGCGGCCCGAGGTGGTATGAGCGGTTTCCACCTGACCGAGGGCCTTCAACCGTTGCAGTACGGCCGGCGTCGCGCGCGGCTCGACCTGCAAGAGCGCGGTCGCGCGAATGCGGCGCGCCGTTGCCTTTTCTCCTAGCCGGATCGTATATCCTGCGATCACGCCCTGGTTTTCCAGCCGTTCGATTCGTGCCTGGATCGTGGTGCGGGCCACATCCAGGCGACGGGCCAGCAGAGCGATCGAACTGCGGGCATCGGTGGCCAGCTGGGTGAGGATCTTGTGATCGAGATCGTCCAAATTGTTCCTCATTCTGTCTATCTGCCGAAATAATACTCAAAATAGACCGAACTGCCAGTCGATTCCGACATCAATCGATTCGATGCTCGGGATCGAACCAAGGAGGCCCGCATGACCCAAGCCGCTGTCCGTTGGGACCGTCCGTTTTCCGTTCTCGACCGTCTGCGGCCGGATTATCCGGTCTATTTCTTTTCTCCCCGGGTGTTGCAGAATACGGCGCGCTCGTTTCAGGCCGAATTTCCCGGTCAGGTCAGTTATGCCGTAAAGGCCAATGACCGGATCGAGGTCTTGGCGAACCTCGCGGCGGCGGGGGTGGCGGCCTTCGATGTGGCCTCGCCCCATGAGATCGATCTGGTCCGCCGCGTCGTGCCGGGGGCGGCGCTGCATTACAATAACCCGATCCGCTCGCGGGCCGAGATCGCCCACGCGATGCGGGCGGGGGTTTCTTCCTATGCCCTGGATGCCGCGACCGAGCTGCGGAAACTCGTCGATGGCGGCGTTCCCGAAGGGTGCGAGATATCGGTGCGGTTCAAGCTGCCGGTCAAGGGGGCCGCTTACGATTTCGGGGAGAAGTTCGGCACCGACCCGGATCGGGCCGTGGAGTTGCTGCGGGCCGTGGCGGCCGCGGGCTATCGCCCGTCCATCACGTTTCATCCCGGGACGCAATGCCCGGATGGGGCCGCCTGGATCGCTTATATTCGGATGGCGGCACGCATCGCGGCGCGGGCGGGGGTGACGCCGGAGCGGCTGAACGTTGGCGGCGGTTTCGCCGCTCATCGCACCGGAGACGCCCCGAATCGCCCGGCGATCATCGCATCGATCGCGCAAGGCGTGGCGGAGTCCTTCGAAACCCCGCCGGCGCTGGTTTGCGAACCTGGTCGCGCCATGGTGGCCGACGCTTTCGCGCTGGCCGTGCGAATCAAGGCGCTGCCCGAGGATGGGGCGGTGTTTCTGAACGACGGCATCTATGGCCAGTTGGCCGAAATGCCCGTGCTCGGCATGACCGATCGCTTTGCGGTTCTGGGGCCGGATGGTCCGAGGCGCGGGCGCCTCAGACCATGCAGGTGCTTCGGTCCGACCTGCGATTCGCTCGATACCCTTCCGGGCAAGCTCATGCTGCCTGAAGATATCGCGGAAGGTGATTGGCTGTTGTTTCAGGGCATGGGCGCCTATGGTCATGTCACGGCCACCGGGTTCAATGGTTACGGGCAGGCCGATGTCGTCACGGTCGATCAAGTCGACAGCTAAGGCTGGACACCGGCGCCAGGCGAATTAGTGTCCCCCCGAATGCACGAGATGTGCGGGGGACGTCATGAACAAGTTTGGCACATCACAATCGGTTAGGCGCACGGAGGATCTGCGGTTTCTGACCGGAAACGGGCGGTATATGGATGATATCGCACCCGAGCGGGCGCTTCATGGATATGTCTTCCGCTCACCGGTGGCCCATGCGGAAATCTCGGCGCTGGATGTGAGCGCGGCCGAAACCGCCGAAGGCGTGGCGCTGGTCTTGACGGCCGACAGGCTGGAAGCGCAGGATGTGACGCTTGCGCTGCCTGCTTCGGTCGTCGTCAATCGGGACGGCAGCGCCGGTGCCGCACCCGTGCATCCGCTGCTCGCCAAGGGTCGTGTGCGTTTCGTGGGCGAGGCGGTGGCGATGATCTTCGCCGAAACGCTGCAACAGGCCAAGGACGCCGCCGAACTGATCCACTTCGACTTTGACGAAATCGACGCGCATGTCGAGACGGCTGCGGGCGGCGAAGAGCTGCACGCGGAAGCCCCGAACAACCTGGCTTTCGATTGGGCCTTTGGCGACGAGGCGGCGACCGACGAAATCATCGCGGGCGCGGCCCATGTGGTTAGGCTTGCGATGGAGGACAACCGGATCATCGTGAACTCGATGGAGCCGCGTGGATGTTACGCCGAGATGGAGGAGGGCCGTCTGCATGTCTGTGTCGGACATCAGAACGCCTGGGTCTCCAAGGAGAAACTGGCCAATCTCCTCGGTATGGACGAGGACGCGGTGCGTGTCTCGATCCCCGATGTGGGTGGCGGTTTTGGCATGAAGGGAATGGATTACCCCGAGATGTTCGTGACGGCTCAGGCCGCGCGGATGCTTGGCCGTCCCACCCGCTGGTTGAGCGAACGGACCGAAGCGATGCTGAGTGACAATGCCGGCCGGGATTTGACCTCGCACGCGACCATGGCCTTTGACGATGACGGCAGGCTTCTCGCCTATCGCGTGGACACGATCGCCAACATGGGCGCCTATAACAGCCAGGTCGCCCAGATGGTCCAGACCGAACTGGCGTTGAAAGTGCTGACCGGCGCTTACGATGTGCGGCATGTTTTCTTTAACGTGAAAGGTGTTTTCACGAATACCACGCCGGTCGATGCGTATCGCGGCGCAGGACGGCCAGAGGCGATATATGTGCTGGAACGCGCGATGGATCACGCCGCGCGCGTGTTGGGTATCGATCCTTGGGAGTTGCGGCGCAGGAACTTCATTTCGGCGGCATCGTTTCCTTACCTATCGGCCACGGGGGAAACCTATGACGTGGGGGATTTCCACAAGGTTCTGACACGGGCTGCCGCAGAGGCCGATCTGGAGGGTTTTGCGGCGCGAAAAGCCGAGGCGGTCAAGGCCGGCAAATTGCGCGGATTGGGGTTGTGCTTTTATATCGAGGCCATTCTTGGCGATCCCTTCGAGAATGCAGCGGTCGAGTTTACCGAGGAAGGCGGTGCGGTTCTTTATGTGGGCACGGTGTCGAACGGGCAGGGGCACGAGACCGCCTATAAGCAGATCCTGCATACGTTTTCGGGCATTCCGGCCGACGCGATCACCATCGTTCAGGGCGACACCGACCGGATCGCGCAAGGTGGCGGCACCGGCGGTTCACGCTCGGTCACCACGCAGGGGACCGCCACGCGCGCGATGGTCAACACGTTGATCGAGCGTTACCGCCCCTTTCTGGCCGAAGAGTGGAATGCGGACGTTGCCTTCGACGACGGGGCCTTTCACGGGGTGGGCACCAACCAGTCCGCCAGCGTTCTCGAAGCGGCGGAACTCGCGCGGCGGAAGGGGCGCGAGGATTTGCTGCGGATCGAGGAACGGGCCACGCTTTCGGGCCGCAGTTACCCCAATGGCGCGCATGTCTGCGAGGTGGAAATCGATCCGGAAACCGGCGTGGTCGATGTGGTGAAATATACGGTGGTCGACGATTTCGGGATTTTGATGAATCCCATGCTGGTCGAGGGGCAGGTGCATGGCGGCGTGGCCCAGGGGATAGGCCAGGCCATCGTCGAGCGCGTGGTTTACGACCGGACCGGTCAGCTTCTCACGGCCACGTTCATGGATTATGCCCTGCCGCGCGCCGATGACCTTCCCATGATCGGGTTCAGCACCGAACCGGTGCCTTCGACGGCCAATCCGCTTGGCATGAAAGGCTGCGGCGAGGCTGGAACGGTCGGCTCCCTCGCGGCTGTGGCCAACGCGGTGCAGGATGCCGTCTGGGATCGGGGCATTCGTCGGGTGGATATGCCGTTCACGCCCGATCGGATGTGGTCGATGCTGCATGAAGGTAAGGACGCGACCGAATAGATGGATTATCAGGCCGCTGGTGCTGCGTTCGGCATCAGCGACTCGCGCCAGGACCGGTGCGGTCCGGCAACCATGAAGCGTAGAGCGGGTGATCGGCATGCAGAGGCAGCGAGACGGCTCTTTCCTGTCGTGCGCTGTCGTAAATGGCGGTCGCCAATGCGATGGAATGACGCCCGTCGGCCAGCGTGACCTCGCGCCCGGGATTGCCCGACAATGCGGCGTGAACCGCGTCGAGATAACCTTGAAAGCCTACGGCCGTGTCGGGTGTCGCCGTTAAGGCGGCATCTATCGCGGCTTGCCTGATCGGGGCGCGGGCGGTGAATGTCCAGATGTCCGCCGCCGGTTCATAGGCGGAACGGCCGCTTTCGGCGGTCAGTCCTTCGAAAACGAAGCGCAGGCGCGACGTATCGGCCGCTGCGCCGAGCGTGATCGAACTCGTGGCCAAGGCGCCGCAGGCGTGGCGCAGGGCGATGGCCGCGCAATCCTCGGTTTCGATCGGATTCACGCGGGTGGCAAGCATTGCCTCGACCCGTTCCACGGGGCCGAAGATCTGGCAAAGCAGATCATGGGCGTGGATCGCATGGCTGAGGATTGCACCCCCCTTTTCTCCTGCCCAGGTTCCTCGCCACGGGATCGCGTAATAGTCACCGCCCCGGTTCCAATGCGTCTCCAGACTGGCGACCAGCGGTTTGCCGGCGATGCCCGATGCAATCAGGTGGCGCAGACGGGCGAGACCGGGACCGTAGCGATACTGAAAGACCGGAAAGACGGATTTCTCCGCGGCGGCCGCGGCCTTTTCAATCTGATCGACTTCAGCCAACGAGCAGGCAAGCGGTTTTTCGCAGATCACGTGCTTGCCCGCGCCGAGTGCCCGGATACTGACATCGGCGTGCAGATGCGGGGGAAGGCAGATATCGATCAGATCGATGTCGGGATCCGCAAGGACGGCTTCCAGATCGTCGGTGACCGTGATTTTCGTGAGGCCGACGACCTTCTTGGCGCGCTCGGTATCAAGATCGCAGAGCGCGCGCACCGAAAACATATCCGGCAATCGCCGATAGCCGGCAAGATGGCTGCGCCCGATCCCGGCCCCGACGATGGCGACGACGATCATCTTAACGCGCGGGCCTCGGCGATTTCTTGTGCCTTGATGGCCAGTTCCATGACCTTGAATACATGCGCCTGCGGCACTGCGGTCTCGGTGCGGTTGCGAATATCATCCGCCAAACGTGCGAAATAGGGCAGGCCCGCATCCGGACAGGTGGTTTTTTCGCAATATGTCCCGTTTACCAAAAGAAGATGGTCGGTGCCCTCGGCGCCTCCGACATCCACGTATTTCCGCACTTCGATATAGCCTTCGGTGCCGAGGATCGTCAAACGGCCGTCCCCCCAGGTGGGCAGGGCGTCGGGGGTATACCAGTCGACGCGGATATAGCCGTGCCCTTCCGGGCTTTGCAGGGCGATCTCGCCGAAATCCTGGAAACCGGGATCCCCGGGATTGGCGTAGTTTCCGACCGCGGCATGGACAATTTCGGCTTCGGTGGCGCCCGTGAAGAACAGGAATTGGTCAATCTGATGGCTTGCAATGTCGCAAAGGATGCCGCCATGGGCGGATCGCTCGAAGAACCAGGCGGGTCGGGTGGCGCGATTCAGGCGGTGCGGGCCAAGGCCGATGGTTTGCACGACGCGTCCGATTGCCCCCTCGGCCGTAAGTTCGGCCGCACGCGTGACGGCGGGCACCTCGAACCGCTCTGAAAAGTTCACCGACCAGATGCGTCCTGTCCGGGCGGCAACGGCTCTGATCCGGTCAAGCTGTGCCAATGTGATGCATCCTGGCTTGTCGGTCATCACGTCGACGCCTTTTTCCATCGCTTCGACGGCAAGGCCGGCCCGGTCGCCGGGAGCCGCCGCGATGACCGCCAGATCGAGTTCGGACAGGGACAGGAGTTCGGCGCGGCTGTCGAAACGGGGGAGGTCGGGAAAGCGCCTCAGGAAACCCGGCAAGGTTTCCGGGATGCCCTCGGTCCAGTAGCCGAGACATTCGGCCCCGGTGTCCAGCATGTTCCGGACTTGTCCGTATATGTGACGGTGATCCAGTCCGATGGCCACGAAGCGGATCGGGCGGTTCATTCGTCGTCATACCTGAGCAATGAGACCCGTTCACCGTTTTCCGAGGCGCGTTCCATCGCGTCGATCACCCGATGCGCCCGAAGCGCGGACTTGCCGGTGATTTTGGGGGCCCGGCGGGTCCGTAGGGCGGTGGCGAAATCTTCGATCACCGCCTGATGCCATTCATGGGGAAAATCCATGGGATCGGCACCGCTGCCCGTGCCGCTAAGATCGCCCTCGATTTCGCTGCGCCCATCCTGCCAGTCGAGATGCAACCGCCCGGATTGTAGACGGGCGGAACCAAGCGTTCCGTGCAATGCCATCGATTCTGGTCTGCCCGGAAAGGCCGCGGTGGTTGCGGTCAGCATGCCGAGCAGGCCATTGGTAAACCCTATGCCGGCGACCGCGATATCTTCGCCCTCCATCCGATGCAGGGCCGAGGTGCCGAGGGCGGCGGTCACCTCGGTAACGGGTCCGACAAGATTCAGGGCAAGGTCGAGCATATGGATCGCTTGGTTGATCAGCACGCCGCCGCCGTCGCGTTCGTAGGTGCCGCGCCCCAGCGTGTCGTAATAGGATTGCTGGCGCCACCAAGGCACGTGGACCTCGACCAGCCCAAGGGTGCCCAGGTCCCCGTCGGACAAGAGTTTACGCATGCGAAGCGCCGCCGGGCGCATCCGATGCTGAAGCATGATCCCCAATGGGACCGACGCGATGTCACATAGATCGACGACGCGCTGTGCGATGGAGAGGCTGCGTTCGACCGGCTTTTCCATCAGGATGGGCAGCCCGGCCGCGGCCAGATCGCGCACCAGATCCAATCGTGCGCTCGGCGGAGTCGCAAGGATCACGAAATCGGGTGCCGCTGCTATCACCGCGTCGACCGACGTGACCGGTATCGGTCGCTTGCCGGTAAGGGCCGCGGCCTTGTCCGCGAAATCTTCTGTCGTTTGTGACTTGCGGCTCATGACGACCGACAATCGAAGTTCCTTCGTGGCCGCGATTGCGTGTAAATGGGTGTCGGCAACCATGCCGAGGCCGATCAAGGCGATATCCATGTGAGCTTCCCTTAGATGGAACGATGACGGATAAAGTATCGTTTTCGAACGGGATTAGAAATAGCCCGTGAATGGCTAAACCCGTTGTGTCAGCAAGGCGCCAAAGGCCATCAATGCGATCCCGGCGCCTCGTTGCAGGGTCAAGGGGGTCACCTGCGCCCCGAACAGTCCGAAATGGTCGATGGCGGTGGCCGAGATCAGTTGTCCCAGAAGCACGAAGAGCACTGCGTTGCCCACGCCGAAAACAGGAGCGATCCAAGTGATGGATAAAACGTAGAAAGCGATCAGAACACCCGCCAGAAACACATGTCTCGGAGCGCTTGCAACCCCTTTCAGCGCGCCCGGTCCGGTCAGAGCGGTGATGAGGCCGGCCGTCAGAAATGCCACGCAGAACAGAATCATCGCCGCCGGAGCCGGGGCGCCGATATGGCGGCCAAGTGCCGCGTTCAAGGCGGCGAGAACCGGGATACCGATTCCGGCGGCCATCATTATGAGCGCGTGGTGCATGGCGTTTCCCCGGTGACGTCGTTGGGCGTTTCATTCCACACTGGCCGTAAGGCCCTCCATGGCCATTGCAACCGGTTTTCGCATGCGGCGAGGTTTCGGGCCCCTGCCATGCGTGCGATGCCGGCTCCGATACGCGGACTCTGGTCCGGCGCGCCACCCTGCGCAGGTTTCCCACCCGCCGACGGACCGGGCGATGGCGTCCGATGGACCGACGGGCGTGGACGTGAAGGGTAAAGCCGTGCTCCGGTGGATGAAATCGTCGGCCGGGAAAAAGGGGGGCGGTTTCGGGGAGCATGCGTACCTTTTGAGTCGATCCAGACTAGCATCACCCTAATCGCATCGCAAACAGGTGCAAGTGACAACGGGAGGCGTGCGGTCAAGCGCATCGATCGGCCGGAACCCGGGTCAAGATGAGTCGCCCGGAAAGGACGGCTTGCGTCGCGGCACATCGATTGGCGGCAGCTCCGCCCCTGTCGTGTCATCCGGATGTCCGCATGGGCGGCACGGTTCAAGAGCGGGCGTGCAGCCGTCAACCGTGCCGAGGCGACATAGCGGGACAATTGAAATTAATTGATTTTCGCTGGGGCTTTACGAGAACAATCGGCCGAATCTGGGGCGAATGTCATCGATCCCGGCGAGGCGCAGCATGTGCCAGGCAAGCGCCTGATTGCTCGACAGGACAGGCACGCCGATCCTCTTTTCGGCAACATTGATGAGATCGAGGCATCGCAGATTCGTGCAGGAAACGACCACCGCATCGCAGGGCGCTTGAGCGGCGACCGTTTCGATCGCTGCAAGGATCGAGGCCCCGGTGATCCGGGCCACGACACGGTCGTCCCCTGCTTCGAACGAGCCGAAGCCCGCGATCTCGTATCCGGCCTTCTCCAGTGTCCGGCGCATCCTGGCCGAAACCTCGGGAATGTAGGGCGTGACGAAGCCGAGGCGCGTTGCCCCCAGGAAACGGCCCGCCGCGATGATCGCTTTCAGCGGGTCGGTCACCCGTGCGCCTGGACACGCGCCTTCGATGGCCCGTGCTACGTTGTCCGAGCCGATCACGGTCGAGGCCGATGTGCAGCCGAAACCGATGGCGTCAAAGCGCGACGACGGCGGCAAAAGCCGTGCCGATGCCGGCAGATCGTTTGCCATCCGAACCAGTGTATCGGGCCGGATCTCGGGGACCATGGCGATCCGGTTGTGGTAAAGCGCGACCCCCGGCAGCGCCATCATGCGGGAAAATTCGTGTTCGATCGTCTCATCGGCTTCGAGAACGATCATGCCGAGTATCGCCCGCGCACCGATACCGCCATCAGTCCGGAAGTCGAGTTTCATGTGCAGACCTCAAATGATCGGACGCTCGGGCGCGGCGCGCCCGGTCGGAAGCGCGGCACCGCCTCGCCTCCCGCGATGTTCTCCTCGTGGACCATGATCCGGCCTTCCCCGTAGCCCAGCGAAGGCGCGCGTGTGCGTCCCGTGTTCTCGGTGATCTCGGCGCCTCCGGCCAGATATGGCAGATCATCGGCGCCTTGGGCCGGCGCTTCCCGAAAGCCCTGCCGAAGCCCTGTCCAACAGGTCTCAAAATCGCTCATCCTGCAACCCAACCCGCGGTTCTGATCGACGATACATCGCAGCGATGCGCGAATGGCATCGGATTTTGCCCCCAGCGAGAGAAAAAATTGCAAAAACGCGCCCGAATTCGGATCGTTTCCGACGGCGCGGTTCAAACGGCCTCGTCGGGCCGGACCGCGACAACGCCCTTCCCGGCCGCGTGATCACGGCATCGCGTGGCCATGGCCCCTCAGATCGGCAGGTTCAGGCCGACCTTGGTGCGCTCCATCGCCACCGAGGTCCGGAACCGGCGGACATTTGAGTTCTCAAAGAACAACCGGTGGGTCAGCGCCTCGAAATCCTCCATGTCTCTGGCGGTGCAGATCAGGATGAAGTCCGCATCTCCGGTGACGTAATAGCATTGCTGCACTTGCGGTTCGGCCCTTGCCCGCTTGCGGAACAATTCGAGCTGCTGAAGCGATTCCCGGTCCAGTTCGACCAGGACGATGAATGTCATCTTGTAGTCGAAGCCGGCCGGATTCAGCACCGCGATCTCTCCGCGGATGAGGGTCGTTTCCCTCAACCGCTTCAACCTGCGCTGCACGGAAGCCACCGAAAGAGCGCATTCATGGGCAAGCCGTTCCAGCCCGATGCGGCAGTCGTTCTGAAGGTTTCGCAGAATGGTCAGGTCGGTTTCATCCGGTTGATGATTCATATTGGTTCCCAGCGTCCATAGCGGTGAAAATGCAAAACATTATCGACAATAGCCTGGAAAATGAAAAATTACAGCGTTCACGAATGCTAACCTCGAGGCATGACGCGAACATCCCCCCTTGGCTTCGCCCCGGATTTTGAGCGCGCCGTGCGGTTTTTTCGGGCCCGGGCCGATTACGCGCCGTCGCCGCTAAGCACATTCGACGGACCGGGCGGCGTTTCCGTCCTTGCAAAAAACGAAACCCGGCGCCTGGGCCTTGGCGCTTTCAAGGCGCTCGGCGCTCCATATGCCGTCGCGCGTATCCTTGACCGGTCCTGGCACATGAAGACCGGCGAGACGCTGACGCCGGAACGCATGAGGGACGCCGACATCCGGGATTTCGCGGCAACTCAGAGCTTCGTCTGCGCAAGCGCCGGCAACCACGGCACGGGCGTGGCCGCAGGGGCCCGTGCAATGGGGGCCAAGTCCCGCATCCACCTGGCCAGAACCGTGCCGGAAAGCTTCGTTCACCGGCTCCGGGCGTTTGGGGCCGAGGTCGTGCGTTCGGGCGATGTCTATGAAGAAAGCGTTGCAGCGGCCATCGCCGATGCGGAAAACTCCGGCGCCGTGCTGCTCGCCGATGGAACCTGGCCGGGATATACCGAAATCCCGAAATGGGTGATGGAAGGCTATTGCGTTATCGCCGAGGAGCTCCGCGCCAGCTTCGAGGCGTCGGGATGCTGGCCCACCCATGTCTATCTTCAGGCCGGTGTCGGCGGCCTTGCGGCGGCAATGGCGCATATGATCCGGCTGAACTGGGCTGGACAGCCCGAGCTGATCGTCGTCGAACCCGAATACGCGGCCTGCCTGAGGGCGAGCCACCATGCGTGCAAACCGACGCGCGCCGACGGTCCCGAGTCGAACATGGGCCGGCTCGACTGCAAGGACCCCTCGATCGTCGCCTGGAACGTACTCGAGCGTTGCCGTGTGCGCTACGCGACACTGTCCGAAAAGGAAGGCGAGGCGGCGGCCGCTGCGGTCACTGCCTTGGGCATCGCCACGACACCTTCGGGGGCGGCCGGATACGGCGCCTTCTGCAAGGAAGAGAACCTTTTCGTCCCGGACGGCAAGCCATGTCCGCTTGTCATCGTCTCGGAAGGTCCAGCCTGAGCGAGCTCGGACCATGGGGAAAATCGGACCATGATCGGAAAATCACCCCCGACGGCGATCCTTGTCGCCGCCCCGCCCCGCCGGTGCGCCCGCCGGCACCTGGAAATTCGCCTCGGAAGAGGGCAAGGACGCCGTCCGGGACGGCTTTGTCCGGATCTTCGCCCGAAGATCGAAGAGCGGTCGGGCGGCAATGTAAGGATTCGCGCCCGTATCACGGCCGGTCCGGCACCGAGAACGACATCCTCGAGCTGATGTCGAAAGGAACGGTGCGGTCCGCAGCGGCCGCGCGGCGTGGATTATGTCGCGGCGATGCCCTTTTGAGCGGCGACGAGGCTGGCGACCTGCGCCGGGTCCGCGGATTTCAGTTGGCGTTCGGAACGCCCTTCGAGAATCGCCCGCACGTCATGGAGTATCATGTCGCCGATCGGGTGCCGCCCGCCCAAGACGGCGGCCCCTCGATGCGGCGAGAGGATGACACCGCGCGCGCGCCGCAACGGATCGTCGGACCCGAGCGGTTCGTGCGGAAAAACGTCGGTGGCCAGCCGGATATGCCCGTTTTCCGCCGCCGCGACCAGCGCCGGAAAGTCCACGCACCAGGCCCGGCTGATCACCACGACCAGGGCCCCCCGTTGCAATCCATGAATCAAGCCGGCATCGAGCAGCCCGTGGGTTTCCCGCGAAGGCACCGCGGCCACGACCACGACGCGGCACCGCTTCACCAATGTCTCAAGGTCACAAAGCGTCACATCCGCGCCCGCCTCGGCGCCGAACGGATCATAGGCGAAAACCTCGGGTGCGAATGGGGCCATCAGGCGGTGGGTTTCGCGCGCGATCTGGCCATAGCCGACGAAGCCGACGGTCTGTCCAAACAGCGAGAAGTCCGTGGCGCGACGGTCGTCGAGCCAGCGCTCGGCGCCGCGCCGGAATGCCTCGTGCTCCTCGACAAGCCCGCGCGCGCCCGCAAGTATCATCGCCAGCGTCATCTCCGCCACAGAATGACGAAAACCCGGCGCGCAGGAGAGCACTTCGATACCGCGTTCGAAACATGCGTCATAGGCCAACCCTTCGTTGAAGCCGCCCGCGACCTCGATCACCGCCTTCAGGGTCTCGGCATGCGCGACCTGCTCTGCCGTCAGGCTGGGATGCGCCGCGATGTAGAAGCTCGCGTCGCGGATCCATGCATCGATCATGTCCGGCTTCATGGGCCAGTTGCGGCCGCCCAGAACCTCGCATGTGGCGGTGAGCGTATCGAAGGTCTCCGGTCGAAACAGCTCTTCGAGCCGCCGGAAGTGCTGGTCGAGGATGACGAGCGGTTTCAACGATCCGGACGGCAAGCCGTTTCTCATGAGGCCGCCGGAGCGAAGAGATGCGCGCGCGCATGGTCGAAATCGAGATGGATCGACTCACCCGGCTCGAAGAGCCGGTCCTCGCTCAGCGAGGCGAGCACCCGTCCGCCGTCTCTCAGCGCGACCTCGATCACGGTCTCGGTTCCAAGCCGCTCGGCCAGGGTCACATGTCCCGTCAGCACACCGCCGCTCTCGACGGGATACAGGTCCTGCGGCCGTATCCCGAGCGTCGCGCGACCAGAGGACGATATGCCCTCCCGCCAGCACGGAGCGGCGAATTCGGCGACCAGATCGGAACGCACGCGCGCCGTATCACCGTCGCGCGCGGCGATCTCGACATCCAGGAAGTTCATCGAGGGCGCCCCGATGAAGCCGGCAACGAAGAGATTCTCGGGCTTGTGGTAGAGTTCCATCGGGGCGCCGACCTGCTGGACGTAACCATCCTTGAGCACCACGATCTTATCGGCAAGCGTCATCGCCTCGACCTGGTCGTGGGTGACGTATACCATCGTGGCTCCGAGCGATTTGTGGAGCTTGCCGATCTCGATGCGCATGTCGAGCCGGAGGGCCGCGTCAAGGTTCGACAATGGCTCGTCGAACAGGAACACCTCCGGATTGCGCACGATGGCGCGTCCGATGGCGACTCGCTGGCGCTGGCCGCCCGAAAGCTGAGAGGGGCGACGCTCGAGCAGATGTTCCATCTGCAGAATGCGTGCGGCTTCGGCGACTTTCGCATCCTTTTCCACCTTCGACATGCCCGCGATCGTAAGCCCGAAGGCCACGTTCTCGCGCACGGTCATGTGGGGGAAGATGGCATAGGACTGGAATACCATGGCGATCCCGCGCTTCGAGGCGGCCACGTCGTTCACGATCTTGCCGCCTATTTCGAGCGTCCCGCCGGTGATGTCCTCCAGCCCTGCGATCATCCGCAGAAGGGTGGACTTGCCGCAGCCCGAAGGGCCGACGAAGACCACGAACTCACCGTCCCTGATCTCGATGTCGACGCCCTTGATGACATCGACCGCGCCGTAGCTTTTCCTGATGCCCTTGAGCAGCACGTCCGCCATGTCGCTGGCCCTCCCTTACGCCGCCTCGACAAGCGCCAGGCGCCCGTCCGGTTCCACCCGCACGTCCACGGGGTTGTCGATATGCCCCACGAACCCGCCGGTCTTGGGATCGAACCAGCGAAAGCCCATGAGCTTCATGCCCTCGACCGTGTCCACGATCCGTCCCGCATAGCGTTTCACGGGATCGGCGCCGTCAAGCATCGGTCCCGGTGCTATCCGCCAAGGTCCCCGCGGGGTCTGGCCGATCAGATAATGGCTGCCGGTCATCGGAGCGCCGCCGACGATTGCCTGCGCGGCGCTGGTCCAGAACCGGGCACTGGTGCAAAAGAGACAGTACCAGCGCCCCTCGCGATGAAAGATCTGCGGCACTTCGAGCTCGCCGAACCCGCCCGCGAAGACCGGATCCCGCAACGTCCAGGCGTCGAGATCGGGTGAGGTCGCAAAACCGATGGCGCCCGCATCGAGCCAGCCGGGCACACCCGCCTTGCGCGCGGTGAAATACATCAGCCAGCCGTCACCGTCGGGATCGCGCATCACCCAGGGATCGCGAAAGGCACGGTCGTGCCAGCGGCCCTTCCGATACTCTTCGTATCGTTCGTCGATATCGAGGATCGGCCCGGTGCCGGCCCGCTCCCAATTGTGAAGGTCGTTCGAAACCGCATGTCCAAGTCGCTGGCGTTTGCCGTCATCGGCGTGGCTCGTCCCGGTGTAGAAGAGGTGCCATTGCCCGTCGTCGCCGCGTGTGACGGATCCGGTCCAGACGGTGTAGTCATCCCAGGCCGGTCCCTCGGTCGGCGCGAAGCAGGTTCCCAATTGTTCCCAGCGCACCAGGTCGCGGCTGATGGCGTGGCCATAACTCACGTGCCAATGCCGAAGCTCCGGATCGCCCAGCGCCTTGTCGGCCTGCAGGAAGAAGGCGTGCCATGTATCGCCGTCTTTTGCATACCAACTGTCCCACACCCATTTGTCGTCGAGCGAAAGCACCATCAGCCCTTGACTCCGGTCGAGGCCACCGACGCGATGAACACGCGTTGGAGCGACAGATAAAAGGCCAGCACTGGCACCGTGATGACGGTGAGGTAGGCCATAACCTCGCCCCAAGGCACGTTCAGCTGTTCGGTGAAATAGCCAAGGCCGATCATGACGGGGCG
>JBCCVK010000005.1:0-18146 GCA_039195495.1 Pseudomonadota bacterium | reverse complement strand
GGCGCGGCGGCGGCGGCCACGAACCGACCGGTGGCGTTCAAGACCCCCGACAGGAGCGCTGCCAGCGAGATGAACAGAATGTAGCAAAAGGTGATCCGCCCGTAGAAGACGGTCAGATCGAAACGAGTGTCCCCGGCGAAGCCCCATGCCATGGCCAGCACCAGCCAGGGCATGAAGATTTGCGCCAGCAGCACAAAGACGATCAGCACGCCGAACAGTCCGCTGAACGCGTCTCGGGCGAAAGCGGCGGCATTTTCTCCACTTTCGAGTTTTTTGGCGAACATCGGCACGAAAGCCATGTTCAGGGCGCCCTCGGCAAAGATACGCCGGAACATGTTGGGCAGACTGAATGCGATCAAGAAGGCTTCGGCCGCCGGACCGGCGCCCAAGAAGGCGGCGATCATGATATCACGCACGAAGCCAAGCACGCGGCTGGCCATCGTCCAGAGCCCGACCGTGGCGAAGGCGCGGCCCAGGCGGATCGGGCCGGTCATGATCGTGCCCGTTCCGCACCCTGCTCGATGGCCGTGCGGAGTTTCCGCTCCAGGGCCTTCCGCTTCGCTTCGGAGTGAAACTTCAACCCGAACATGTCTTTCACGTAGAACGTGTCGACCACTTGCGCGCCATAAGTCGCGATCTGCGCCGAGGCGATGTAGACGTTGTTGGCCGCCAATGTTCGCGTCAGATCGTAAAGCAGGCCCGGACGGTCGCGGGTGTCCACCTCGATGATCGTGTAGATTTCGGAACCTTCGTTGTCGAAGGCGATGTTCGTGGGGACGACGAATTGCCGTTCGCGCTTTTTCAACTTGTCTCGGTCCGCCAAAGCGTCGCTGGCGATGATCGCGCCCGCGAGCGTACGCCGAATCATGGACGCAAGCCTTTCCAGCAGGGCTTGTTCATAGGGCGCACCGTCGGCATCCTGAATCCAGAACACCGCCGTCGCAAACCCGTCCTTGGAAGTATAGGTCCGCGCGTCGACGACATTCGCCCCGACCAGCGCCAGAGCGCCGGCGAAACGCGAGAAGATACCGGGATGATCGACCATCGCGAAACACGCTCTTGTCGCGTCCCGGTCGAAGTCGGGTTTCAGATCGATCCGGATCTCGTTTTCCGGCAGATCCCGCAACATCCGGGCAAAAACCACATGCGTGGGTGTTTGCAGCCCTTGCCAATAAGGGCTGTAGTGTCGGGTGATCTCGGTCTTGAGGGTTTTGGCCTCCCAGTCTGACAGAGCCTGGCGTAACTTGCGTTTCGCCTCGGTCTCGACCACCGGACGGCTGATCGCCTCTGGTCCGTTTTGCAGGATGTCCGCGGTGGCATGGTAAAGCGACCTGAGCAGCACCGCTTTCCAGTTGTTCCACACGTTGGGCCCCACGCCGCGGATATCGCACACCGTCAGCACGGTCAGAAGATCGAGCCGCTTCTTGTCGGTGACCGCCTTGGAAAAATCCCGCACCGTGCGAGGATCGGCGATGTCGCGTTTCTGGGCCATGTCCGACATCAGCAGATGATAGCGGACCAGCCATTCCACCGTTTCGCAGGCTTCGGCATTCAGGCCCAGGCGGACGGCGATTTTCCGTGCCATCCGCGCGCCCAGAACACTGTGATCACCGTCACGCCCCTTGCCGATATCGTGCAACAGCAGCGCGACATACAGGATTTTCCGGTCGACGCCTTCCTTCAGAATTCCGCTGGCGATCGGAAGCTTCTCGACCAGTTCCCCGCGTTCGATCTGCGCCAGGATCGAGATGCACTGAATGATGTGCTCGTCCACCGTGTAGCTGTGATAGACGTTGAATTGCATCATCGCCACGATGGGTTCGAACTCGGGAATGAATGCGGCCAGAACGCCCAATTCTTTCATGCGGCGCAGGGTGCGTTCGGGATTGCCGTGCCTGAGCAGCAGATCCAGAAAGATTTTCCGCGCTTCCCGGTTCTGTCGCAAATCATCGTCGATCAAATGCAAATTGGCCGAGATCATACGCATCGCATTCGGATGCAGCAGATAACCGGTGCGTAACGCCTCTGCGAAGATGCGCAGCAGATTCAGCGGATCGGCCAGAAACGCTTCCTCGTTTTCGAAGCTCAGGCGGTTTTGCAGAATCGTGTAGCCGCTTCTGATTTTTTTGCGCCGCCGGAGAAGCCCCACGAGCGCAGGCGCCTTCTTTACGTGAGCGGCTTCGAGATCGGTCAGCAGAATCCGGGTCAGTTCCCCGACGCGGCTTGCATGTCGAAAATAGTCCTGCATGAAATGTTCGACCGCGCGTCGTCCCCCGTGATCGGCATAACCCATGCGGTCGGCCACTTGAACCTGCATGTCGAATGTCAACTGATCCGCTGCGCGGTCCGCGATCGCGTGCATATGGGATCGCACGGCCCACAGGAAGCGGTCCGCGTTCTGGAATGCGTCGTATTCTTCCTGCCGAAAGACGCGCTTTCCGATCAGATCGCGCGCGTCCTCGACATGATAGACGTATTTCGCGATCCAGAAGAGCGACTGCAGATCCCTCAGACCGCCCTTGCCTTCCTTGACGTTCGGCTCGAGAAGGTATCGCTGTCTGCCTTGTCTTTTATGGCGCTCGGCGCGCTCTTCCAGTTTCGCCTCGATGAAATCCGTCGCCGTCGAGCGAAACAACTCCTTCCAAAGACGGGTGTTCAACTCTTCCGCCAGTGCCCCATCGCCGGTCAGAAACCGATGTTCCAGAAGAGCGGTCCGGATCGTGTGATCCGCGCGGCCGAGGCGAAGACAGTCCTTGATGGTTCGACTGGCGTGACCGACCTTCAGCCGGAGATCCCATAAAACGTAGAGCATCTGTTCGATAATGCTCTCGCACCAGGGCGTTATCTTATACGGTGTCAGAAACAGCAGATCGACATCCGAATAGGGCGCCATTTCCCCCCGGCCGTATCCACCCACCGCGAGAACCGACAACCTCTCTCCGGTGGTGGGGACCGCATTGGGATAAAGATGCGTCGTGGCCGCCCAGAACGTCGTTTCGACCAACGCGTCGGTGAGATGGCTGTACGAGCGGATCGCACCTCCCGAATCCAGCGGATAGGCCCGGAAGGCACGGGCGATCTTTTCGCGTCCGTCGGCATTCACTTTCCGCAGCAGACCGACCAGGGCCGATCGGGCGGCCTGTGTATTCTCGGCGGACGCGAAAGCCGCGTTCAGCCGGGACTTCAATTCATCGACATCGCAAACATGCCCGGACGCGCGGTTCAGCGCGTCAGGAGCCGGCGCCGCCGAAACCTCTTGGGGCGGGGTCAAGGATTTGGACCTGATCGTTGATGATGGTTGCGATGGAGAGGGCACGCTGATTGGTGCCGTCCGGGCGCAAACGGAACGATCCGTAAACCCCGGCAAAACCAGCGCCTTGGGTGATCGAACTCGCGGACAAGGCTCTGGAACCGCCGATCTTGGCCAAGGCGCCGACGGCTGCGATTCCATCATAGGCAAGACCGGCCAAAGGGTGCGGCTGAGCGCCATAGGCGCTGGAATAACGTCCCACGAACTGATTGTAGCGAGTCCGGTCGGGTACCGTGAACCATCCGTTCTGAACCCCGGCAAGGTTGTAGAGTTGAGGACGCCCGTCCCAGCGGGTAAGGCCCATATATTGCACGCTGGCCGGGTCGATGCCGTTTTCCGGCAGAAGCTGGGCCACGAACGGCAGATCGACGTTCACGTCGGCCGTCAGGAAGACGGCGTTCGCACCATTGGTGCGTGCGGTCTGCGCAATCTGCGGCATGGCGTCGATGATGCCTTGCTGCGACAACTGATATCCCACGGCGCCCGCGAGCGTGACCGAAGATCGCGCGACCGCCTGTTCGATGGCGCGTCTGCCGACATCGCCCGCCGGACTGTCGGAATAAGCCACCATGATTCGGTTGCGCCCTCTCGAAGCCGCGTAACCTATCAGGCGTTCGGCGGCGTTCTGAAACGTGCTGCCCAGCAGAAAGAGGTTGCCGCCGGCGATGTCGGTGTTGTTTGAAAAGGCCAGCACGTTCACCCCGCGTGCCGCCGCTTGCAGACCGACCGCGTTGGCGGCCTCGGCGTAAAGCGGGCCAAGAATGATCTTCGCACCGTCTTCCAGGGCCTCCTTCGCGGCGGCGGCCGCGCGGGCGGGATCGCCCGCGGTGCCATAGACCCGCAGGTCGATTCTCGCCCCGTCGAGATCGGCGATCGCAAGGCGCGCCGCGTTTTCCAGATTTCTGGCCAGGGCCTGATCCGCCGCCTGGCCCGAGCCATGGGGCACCAGCAGCGCGACCGGAATCGGCCTGCTGGTGTCGACAAACGGCCCCCTGCCCACCATTGACCCCGTCTGACAAGCCACGAGGACGAAAAGCGACAGGCCCGAAACAGTCCGCAAGGCCCACTTGCGGATGCTGTTAAAAAACGCGAACATGATAATCTCCTCAACGGCCGGGGCGCGATCACCCCGGATGTGTCGCGACCCTAAGCTTTTCGCCCCGGCAAGTAAACGCACCACACTCCTCCGGAGGCCGCCGATGATGGATGCGCGCCCGAAAGCATTGGAAGCCGGGCTTTACCTCGTGGCCACGCCGATCGGGCATGCCCGCGACATCACGCTGAGAGCCTTGGATATCCTGGCGGCCGCCGACGTGCTTGCCGCCGAGGACACGCGCCGGGCACGCCGTCTCATGCAGATCCACGGCGTGGCACCGGGCAACCGCCCGCTGATCGCCTATCATGATCACAACGGCCGGCGGGTCCGGCCGCTGCTGCTGGCACATCTCGCGGCCGGCCGGTCGGTGGCCTATGTGTCGGATGCGGGCACGCCACTTGTCGCGGATCCCGGTTATCCTCTGGTGCGTGCCGCCCGCGACGAGGGATTCGCGGTTTACGCCGCACCGGGTGCTTCTGCCGTGCTGACCGCCTTGACCGTGTCGGGGATGCCGACCGATCAGTTCCATTTCGCGGGTTTCGCCCCGACGGCACCGGATGCGCGCCTGGTTTTCCTGACATCCCTGCGTGACGTTCCTGGAACTTTGGTTTTTTATGAATCCCCGAAACGTCTGGCAAAGCTTCTGTCGGCGCTTGTCACTGTCTTCGGACCGGACAGGCCGGCGGCAATGTGTCGCGAGTTGACGAAGATGTTCGAAGACGTGCGGTGCGCAACCGTGGGCGGGCTTTTGTCGCAACTTCCCGATCTGGTTCTAAAAGGGGAATGCGTCTTGCTGGTGGGCGGCGGCGCGCGGTCCGCCCCCTCGCCCGAGGTGATCGATGCGGCGCTGTGCGACGCGCTGTTAACACATTCGCTGAAAGATGCCGTTAAAGAGGTTTCGCGGACCCTCGAATTGCCCCGGCGGCGGATTTATCAGCGTGCCTTGGAGCTGATGAAGGAGTGACAATCGGACATGGGAAAAACCAATTATCACGCGGGGATGGCCGCCGAGGCGGCGATCGTCGACCGCTATGGGATATGCGGTCACATCGTGCTGGCAGAACGTTGGCGTGGCCGTTCCGGAGAATTGGATCTGGTTTTCCGGAAGGATCGGGAAATCGTCTTCGTCGAAGTCAAGAAGAGCCGTGATTTCGCGACCGCCGCCCGGCATCTCGCGCCACGGCAGCTGCGGCGAATCCGTGCCGCCGGCGCCGAGTTCCTGGCCGGAGAACCCGCGGGCCAGGACACGGAGTGCCGTTTCGACGTGGCCCTTGTGGACGCGGCCGGTCGGATCGAGGTGATCGAAAACGCCGTTGGCACCTGAAGGATGCCATTGTTCCCGCCGGAACACGGCGCCATGTAAGCGCAAAGACCGGAGGGACAGGCATGCCATTGAAGGTTGCGATCCAGATGGATCCCATCGCGCGGATCGACATCGATGCGGACAGCACGTTCCGCATCGCCGAAGAGGCGCAATCGCGCGGACACACGCTTTTCTACTATACGCCGGACAAGCTCGGTTATCGGTCCGGCAGGGTCGTGGCGCGAGGATGCGATCTGACGGTGCGCCGCGAAAAGGACAATCATTTCACCTTGGGCGATGAACGTGAAGCCGACCTGTCGGCCTATGACGTGGTCTGGCTGCGTCAGGATCCGCCCTTCGACATGGGATACATCACCACCACGCATATTCTCGATTTCCTGAAACCAAACACGTTGGTGGTTAATGATCCCTTCTGGGTTCGCAACTTTCCCGAAAAGCTGCTGGTGCTGAAATTCACCGACCTGACGCCGCCCACCATGGTGACCCGGGATCTGAAGACGCTGAAGGCGTTCAAGGACATGTATGCCGACATCATTGTCAAGCCGCTTTACGGCAATGGCGGCGCCGGAGTGTTTCGTCTCGACCCGAACGACCGCAATCTCAACGCGCTGCATGAACTTTTCACCGGCATTAACCGAGAGCCGCTGATCGCTCAGAAATTTCTGCCTGACGTCTCGAAAGGAGACAAACGCGTGATTCTGGTCGACGGCGATCCGGTGGGTGCGATCAACCGCGTGCCCGCCACCGGGGAAACCCGTTCGAACATGCATGTGGGCGGGCGTCCCGAGAAGTCGGAATTGACCGCGCGCGAGCGCGAGATCTGCGCCGAGATTGGACCGCTTTTACGAGAAAAAGGTCAAATCTTCGTGGGTATCGATGTGATCGGCGGCTGGTTGACCGAGATCAACGTGACGTCTCCCACCGGCATTCAAGAGTTGGAACGCTTCGATGGCATCAACGTGGCCGCGAAAATATGGAAGGCGATCGAAACCAGGCGCGCCTGATCTCATGTGGTTTCCCTCACCGTGTCGCGCAACCGGAAACTGACGGCTTCCGCCACGTGGGATTGGCGGATCGTCTCCGCGCCCTCCAGATCGGCGATCGTCCGTGCCACCCGCAGCACCCGATGATAGCCGCGCGCGGACAGCCCGAAGCGTTCGGCAACCTTGATCAGCAGGGCGCGGCCGCCGGCATCGGGTGTGGCCACATCCGTCAGGAGTTGCCCCTCGACATCGGCATTGACGCGGATGCCGGCGATTTCGGCATAACGCCTGTCTTGTCGACCGCGGGCGCTGGCCACCCGCGCCGCGACCGCTGCCGAGGCTTCTCCGGCCCGGGGAAGATCAAGGTCGGAATAAGCCACGGGGGGAACCTCGATGCGCAGATCGAACCGGTCCGTCAAAGGTCCTGAAATCCGGCTCATGTAATCCTCGCCGCATTGCGGCGCACGTCCGCAGGCGCGGGTGGCGTCGTACATGTGTCCGCATCGGCAAGGATTCGCCGCTGCAACCAGAAGAAAACGACAGGGATACCGGACATGCGCATTGGCCCGTGCAATCACGACCTCTCCGGTCTCGATGGGCTGGCGCAGGGTTTCCAGGACGGCGCGCGGATATTCCGGAAGCTCGTCGAGAAACAATACGCCATTGTGGGCCAGGCTGATCTCACCCGGTTTCGCGCCGCGTCCGCCCCCGACGATGGCCGCCATCGACGCGGTGTGATGCGGTTCGCGAAAAGGTCGGATGCGGGAGATTCCGCCGTCGCTCAAGAGCCCCGTCAACGAATGAATCATGGAAGTCTCGAGGGCTTCGGCCGCCGTCAGTTGCGGCAGGATGCCGGGCAAGCGGGCGGCCAGCATCGATTTCCCCGAACCCGGGGCACCCACCATCATCAGGTGATGCCGTCCGGCCGCGGCGATCTCGAGGGCACGCTTGGCGCGTTCCTGTCCCCTGACATCGCGCAGGTCGCGGTGATCGTCCGTGATCGACACCTCCCCCGGACTTGAAGGCGCGATCGGGGCCTGTCCGGTGAAATGGCGCACCACATCGTTCAGCGTTTCCGGCGCGATCACCGGCGCGGCCCCAACCCAAGCGGCCTCGGCCCCGCAGGATTTGGGGCATATGAGCTGACACTCGGCCGCGGCCGCGGTCATCGCTGCCGGCAGGGCACCCAGAACCGCCACCAGCGAACCATCGAGAGACAGCTCTCCCAGGGCAACCGTGCGCTCGATTTCGTCATGCGGCACGATCTCCAGCGCCGCCAAAACGGCCAGCGCGATGGGAAGATCGAAATGCGATCCTTCCTTGGGCATGTCGGCGGGCGACAGATTGATGGTCAATCGCCTTGAGGGCAGGGCGATGCTCATCGCGGTCAATGCCGTCCGCACGCGTTCCTTCGCCTCGCTCACCGCCTTGTCGGGCAGACCGACGATCGAGAAGGCGGGTATTCCTGGACTGATCGCGCATTGCACCTCGATCAATCGGGCCTCGACCCCTTCAAACGCCACCGTGTAGGCACGCGCGACCATGCATCCGGACCCTTTGCCGCGATCAAGACATCGCAGAACGGCTAGAGGAACAGAATTTACGATTGGTAAATGGCCATGAACTCGGGCCATGCCCCGGGGTCGGCCACGGTCTTGTCACGACAGAAGGCATTGCACATGCCAAAGACGCGGCCATCGATTTTCATGAAATGCGTCACCGGCCTGCCCGAATAGGGGCAGACTTCGTTCTCGGCGATCGCCTCCTCAACCACGTCCGCCCGCATCGGCTCCGGACCCGGCCGCGCCACCTCTGCATAGGGTTGATCGTAAGCGGTCTGCCCTTCCCCCTCGGCGAAACCCATGGCGCGCCAGCGACGAAAGCTTTCGTCGCTCAGATGCGTCTGAACGTAAGAGGTCGCGACGTCGCCGACGGAAAGGCCGTAAGCGGCGATCCGCGCCGCGACCGGGGCGAAGAAAGCGTCCGCCGCGCAATAGGTTCCGAACAGCCATGGCCCGCCATGGCCGAAGCGATCGCGGGCGGATCCCCAGAGGGTTTCGATCCGGTCTCGAGGTCGGCGCGCACTTCATCGCCGGTCTCGACCCCGCTGAAGGCGGTTCGCAGACTCATGGGGCAGGCGCCGCGAAGCGCCGTGAAACCCGAATGCATTTCAGCCGTCATCGACCGGGCTAGGGCCCGTGCCGCCGAAGGTTCCGGCCAATGTCCGGCTTCGGGATGGCGCTGGGCCAACTCTTCGGCGATGGCCAGGCTGTCGGTCACGACGTCCTCGCCCAAGCGCATGACGGGTACGGTACGCGCGGGGGCATATTCCCGGAGCAGCTCGGAGAAGGCGGACGTGTACATGCGCACCTGCCGCACGTTCACGGGAAGTCCGAATTTTTCAAACAGCAGCCAGCCGCGCAAGGACCAACTGGAATAGCTGCGGTCCCCGATGACGAGATCGTAGGTCATTGTCGGTCACTTCGAAGCTTCGCCGCGGGGTCCAGCCGGTCGACGTGAAACGGTACGTTCATCGCGACATGTCAGGGGCAATGGTTGATCATACCCGTATGCCAGCTTCCGTCGAAACGCAACTCGGTCACGGACAGATTGTCGATTCTGCGCCCGAACGCTTCGCGGGCGGTCAGACGCAGCGCCCGTTGCACTTGAGTGAGGATGGTTCCGAAATGGGCCACGACGATCAGGTCCGGTGCGTCGGTCTCGGCCAGCAGATGGTTGACGGCCCCGTCTACCCGGGCTTGCAAATCGTGCCAACTCTCCCCGCCCGGCGCGCGCGCATCGCCCGGATGCTCCCAAAATGCATGGATCAGTTCCGGTGTTTCGGCGCTGATCTCGTCAAAGCTTCGCCGTTCCCACAGACCGAAATGAATCTCACGCAACGCGGGATCGTGCGCCAGTCGAGGACGCCGCCCCTGAACGGCATTTGCGGTGGCCACGGCCCGAGACAGGTCGGAGGAAACGACCGGCGCCGCCCGCGGCAGGCAGGCCGTCATACGTGCGATCCGTGCGGTGTCCGAAAGATCCGCCGGCAGATCTGACCACCCTACCATGGTTCGCGCATGCGTCGGTCCATGCCGAACCCACCAAAGGCGTCTCATACCGGCGCAGCGGGCAGTTTGCCCTTCAAGGCCAACGGCAAACCGGCGATGACGGTCACCACCAGATCGGCGCGGGCCGCGAGACGCTGGTTGAGGTGCCCGTGCACGTTGCGGAACCGGCGCGACAGGGCGTCGGCCGGGGCGATGCCGCCGCCCACCTCGTTCGAGACGATCACGACATCACCGCATGCCGCGTCGAGCGCCTCGAAGAGACCAGCCTCCGACGCCGCCAGATCATGTTCGCCCAGCAGCACGTTCGTCAGCCACATCGTCGCGCAATCCATCAAAAGAATGTGACCGGATTTCACTTCGGAGATCACCGGCGCAACCCTGATCGGGGCTTCGATCGTCGTCCAGCCGCTGCCGCGATTCACCCTGTGGCGCGCGATTTTCTCTTTCATTTCAGTGTCCAGGGCCTGCGCCGTCGCGAGATACGCGCGGGCGCCACCATGCGATCGGACCAGACGTTCGGCGAAGGCCGATTTGCCCGAAGCCGCCCCGCCGACCACCAGGGTCACCTTTTTCGAATAAAACTCCATCTCTTCGTGATCCATTTGTGTCTTTGCGGCGTAATAATGTTCGATAGGATTGTTAATGTCGCTGAGCCGTTCGCATCACGGGGGATTCTTATGGCGCTTGATGGTCAGTTCGATCAACACTTTTCCCGTCGGGCCATGCAAGCGGAATTGCTGGACGCGGAAACCGAACTCGCCCTGGCCTATGCCTGGCGCGACCGGCGCGACGAGGCCGCGCTGCATCGTCTGATCACCGCATATATGCGTCTTGCCATCTCGATGGCCGCGAAATTCAAACGCTACGGCGCCCCCATGAGCGATTTGATTCAGGAAGCCTCGCTCGGTCTGATGAAGGCGGCCGACAAGTTCGACCCCGATCGTGGCGTGCGTTTTTCCACTTATGCCGTGTGGTGGATCAAGGCGTCGATCCAGGATTACGTGATGCGCAACTGGTCGATGGTGCGCACCGGCTCCACATCGTCTCAAAAATCACTCTTTTTCAACATGCGCCGGGTGCAGGCCCGACTGGAGCGTGAAGCCGCGGCGCGCGGCGAAACGCTGGACAGTCACCAGATGCGCCAACTGGTGGCGACCGAGGTCGGCGTGCCGTTGCATGATGTCGAGATGATGGAAGGGCGCCTGACCGGTTCGGACTTTTCGCTGAACGCGACGCAGTCGGCCGAGGAGGAAGGGCGCGAGTGGATCGAAACACTCGAGGATACCACGGTTCAAGCGTCGGAGAATGTCGAGCGTGACCGCGACATCGCCGTGTTGCGGGAATGGTTGCTGGGGGCGATGAAGGCGCTGAACGATCGGGAACGCTTCATCGTGCGCGAACGCAAGCTGCGCGACGATGCCCGCACGCTGGAAAGCCTGGGAGACGAACTGGGTCTCTCGAAGGAACGGGTCCGTCAGCTGGAGGCGGTGGCCTTCGCCAAGATGCGCAAAACGCTTGAGAGCCAGTCCAGGGAAGTGCATCAATTTCTCGTCTGAAACATCCGCCCGGCCGCTGCCGCGACCTTCGCCCGGCGCTTGCGAAATGCGGCGCGACCCGCGTTCGACCGGCTTGACGGCCGGGCGACGACCTTCGATCCCGGAAGGCGAGATGGGCGTATCGTCTGCCCCCGGAACCGATGGCGGCCGATCAAGCCGTTCCGCCGGATCAGGCGAGCACGAGGAGACAAGTGCATGCCTTGACGTGAAGGATCGATGCCCCCGTCCTTGAAATGGGATTTCGGTGTGATCTCTTGCGCTCGGACGCTGGCTTGCCGTGCTTCGGAATTCGACCTAGGCTTCCGGCGCGGATCAACCCCGTGTGACGTGACATGCTGACAGACCAACACATTCTTCTCATCATCGGTGGCGGTATCGCGGCCTACAAATCGCTGGAATTGATCCGGCGTCTGCAGGATCGAGGCGCCTCGGTCACGCCCGTGCTGACCGAAGCCGCACAGGCGTTCGTGACGCCTCTCAGTGCCGCCGCGCTGTCCGGGAGAAAATGTCATGTCGACCTCTTTGATCTGACGGACGAGGCCGAAATGGGTCATATCGAGCTGAGCCGCGCGGCGGATCTCCTGGTCGTGGCGCCGGCGACCGCGGATTTGATGGCGAAAATGGCCTCGGGCCTGGCAAGCGATCTTGCCTCGACCTTGCTCATGGCAACCGACAAGCGGGTTCTGATCGCTCCTGCGATGAACGTGCGCATGTGGCAACACCCGGCGACGCAGCGCAATCTTGCCGTTCTTCGCCAAGACGGCGTGCTGGTCGTCGGTCCGGAAGAGGGCGGCATGGCTTGTGGCGAATTCGGCCCCGGCCGCATGGCCGCTCCCCTCGCCATCGTCCAGGCCGTGGACAATGCGCTTGCCGCCGGCCCGTTGCGAGGCAAACATATCATCGTCACCTCCGGTCCGACGCACGAGCCGATTGACCCGGTGCGTTACATCGCCAACCGGTCTTCGGGGGCGCAAGGTACGGCGATGGCGCGGTCATTTGCGGCCTTGGGCGCGCGCGTGACTTTCGTGACCGGACCGGCCGCGGTGCCGCCACCCGATGGCGTCGAAGTGATCGCCGTCGAGACGGCCCGGCAAATGAAAAACGCGGTCGAGGCCGCCTTGCCCGCCGATGCGGCGGTCTTTGCGGCTGCCGTGGCCGATTGGCGTGTGGCCGAGCCGTCCGCCAGCAAGATCAAGAAGGACGGCAAGCGGATTTTTCCAGCTTTGAGTTTCGTCGAGAATCCCGACATACTCGCCACCGTCGCCCGGATGGAAGAGGGTCGGCCCGACCTTGTCGTCGGCTTCGCCGCCGAGACCGAAGACGTGGTCGCGCACGCCACCGCCAAACGAGAACGCAAGGGCTGCGATTGGATCGTGGCCAATGACGTGTCTGCGGAGGCGAACGTCATGGGAGGGACCGAAAACGCGGTGACGGTGATTTCCGCCGCAGGCATCGACGTCTGGCCGCGCATGCCCAAGGGCCAGGTTGCCGATCGCCTGGCTGACAAGATCGCCAAGGCGTTGCGTGCATGAACCTTGTCCTGCGCCTGAACTGGACCAGCGCGGCCGATCGGTCCCTGCCTTTGCCGGATTACGCGACACCGGGCGCCGCGGGCGCGGATCTGCGTGCCAACTTCGCCCCAATCAACCGTGCCGGCGGCGTAACGCTTGCACCCGGTGCACGCGGGCTGATCCCGACCGGATTGCGGCTTGAGATCCCCGAAGGGTATGAGGTTCAGCTGCGTCCCCGTTCGGGGCTCGCCCTAAGACACGGGCTTTCGCTGCTGAACGCGCCGGGCACCATCGACAGCGATTATCGCGGGCCGCTTGGCGTGTTGCTGATCAACTGTGGCGATCGGTCTTTCCATATCGCGCACGGTGACCGCATCGCGCAGATGATCGTCGCCCCTGTGATACGGGCGCAATTCGAACTGTGCGAAACCCTCTCCGACACGGCGCGCGGGTCGGATGGCTTCGGCTCGACCGGATACGATTGACCCATGGTCCTGGTTGTGCTGTTCGCGCTCGCGTTCTGGATGCTGGGCCGCTGGCTGCGGGTTCCGGTGGGCCGGCGATGGTTGCCGGTCGGACTGCTTTTCGCCACCATCGCCCTGTTCCATCTGACGTTGCCGGCCGATCATGTGCTGCGCCAGGCGACCGGCGGCAACCTGCGCAACTGGGGCGTCGTCGCCCTACTTGCCGCTATCGCCGTCACCTACTGGTTCATCCTGTCCTTCCTGCGCGCGCGCGCGCGCAGGGCTTTGGAACCGCCTGCGGCTTCCGGACCGTTCACCGGGACGGAACTCGACCGCTACGCCCGGCACATCGTTCTGCGCGAAATCGGCGGGCCGGGGCAGAAGCGACTTAAGAATGCGAAAGTTCTCGTGATCGGGGCGGGTGGTCTCGGTTCTTCTTCGCTGCTTTATCTCGCGGCGGCCGGTGTCGGCACGATCGGCGTCGTCGACGACGACACGGTCGATCTGTCCAACCTGCAGCGCCAGATCATCCATCGCGATGACGATATCGGACTGCCCAAAGTCTTTTCGGCCCAGTCCGCGCTGAGAGCGCTCAATCCTTTCGTCGAGGTCCGCCCCTATCGTCGCCGTCTGACGCCGGAGACCGCCGGCGGTCTGATCGCCGATTATGATCTGGTACTTGACGGCTGCGACAACTTCGACACCCGCTACTTGGTGAACGCGGTTTGCGTGGCACTGGACAAACCCCTGATCGCGGGGGCCATGACCCAATGGGAAGGCCAGATCAGCCTTTACCATCCGGCGCAAGGGGCGCCATGCTATGCCTGCGTTTTTCCGCAACGGCCCGCGCCGGGTCTTGCACCCACCTGTGCCGAGGCCGGGATCATTGCCCCCTTGCCGGGGGTGATCGGATCGATGATGGCGCTCGAAGCGGTGAAGCACATCGCAGGGGCCGGTGAGGGTCTTGCAGGTCGCATGCTGATCTATGACGCTCTTTACGCCGAAACCCGACGCATCAAGATGGCGCCGCGACCCGATTGCCCCGTCTGCCGCAAAGAGGCTTGAAAGCCCCGATCGCGCTGTCATTATCCCTGACGACCAATCGCTAACGGAGACGTCGTTCATGCTACGCACTGCTGTTCTTGCGGGATTCCTTGCCTTCGCCCTGTCCCCGATGGTTTCGGCCGGCGGCCATCTGCCGGATCTTGAAAGGCGCGAGGTGGTCGTCGCGACCGAAAACGCTTATCCGCCATTGCAATTCGTCGATCCCGGTTCTGGCGACGCCATCGGCTGGGAATACGATGCGATGGATGAAATCGCCAAACGCATCAACATCGCCGTGAAATACGCGAACATAAGCTGGGATGCCATGATTCCCGCCGTGTCCGAAGGCCAGTTCGATCTTGGGATGACCGGTATCACCATTCGCGAGGATCGGAAGGAAAAGGTCGATTTCTCGGATGCCTACATGCGCTCGGAAATGGTCATGATGGTCCGTGGGGATGAAGACCGGTTCACCGATGCCGCCGGCTTCGCCGCCGATGACGATCTGCTGATGGCGGCGCAGCCCGGCACCACTCCGTTTTATGTCGGCGTCTATGACGTTCTGGACGGCAACGAGGCCAATCCCCGTATCAAGCTCTTCGAAACCTTTGGTGCGGGGGTGCAGGCCCTGCGCACCGGCGATGTCGATTTGGTGCTGACCGACGGCACCGCCGGCAACGGCTATGTCGAGGCTTCGAACGGGAGGTTGAAGATCATTGGCGAGACGCTGGGAACCGAGGATTTCGGCTTCATCTTCCCTAAGGGCAGCGACCTCGTCGAGCCGATGAACAGCGCCATCGAATCGATGAGACGGGACGGCACTTTGGACATGCTGAACAAAAAGTGGTTTTTGGATTACAAACTCAATGGTTGACCAGACCGGCACCCCTGGACATGTTCCGGAGTCTTTTCCATGCCGATGCGACGACAAGACGCCGATTTCCCGTGGTGGCTGGCCGTCCTGGCGGGGGTGGCCGCCTATCTGTTCTACCGGGTCGTAACCGACGCGCTTTATGCCCAAGTGCTGAGCACGCTCGGCAGGGGCATCGGGGTTACCGTCTTCGTGACGTTGGCCGGGTTTTGTCTGGCCTGTCTGGCGGGATTGACGCTGGCCATGGCCAGCCTTTCGCGGTGGCTGGTTCCACGCCAGATCGCCCGGCTTTACATTGAGGTGATCCGGGGCGTTCCGATTATCGTGCTGTTGCTTTACGTGGCTTTCGTTCTCGCGCCCGCGCTGGTGGCGCTTTACAACTGGGCGGTCGGGTCGATCGGGCTCGATCCGATCCGCACGCGTGACTTTTCCCTGATGTGGCGGGCGATAATCGCGCTGACCATCGGTTACTCGGCGTTCATCGCCGAGGTGTTTCGCGCCGGCCTGCAAGCCGTCGACGCAGGGCAGGTCGAAGCGGCCAAGGCGTTGGGCCTGAAACCCTGGCACCGTTTTCGTCACATCGTTTTTCCGCAGGCGCTTCGCACGATCCTGCCGCCGCTCGGCAATGACTTCGTCGCGATGGTCAAGGACAGTTCGCTGGTTTCCGTCTTGGGCGTCACCGACATCACCCAATTGGGCAAGATCGCCGCGGCCGGAAATTTTCGTTATTTCGAAACCTACAACGTCGTTGCGCTGCTTTATTTGACCATGACCGTCACATTGTCGCTTTTGCTGCGCCAACTGGAAACCCGGATGCGCCGCCGGATGCAACGGTGATCATCCGCCTTGCGCCAGATCCTCCGCCGCCGGCAGACGGTCATGCCTGCACGGGGGACGGCGCCGGTGTTCCGCGAAACGCGGCTCCCGAAGACGCTGCCACGATCAACCGGCGCTTGGCCGGGTCTCGGTGACGAAGGTCACCGGCGCCAATTCCGAAATGAAACGCAAGAACAATTCTTCGGTGAAGGGGGTGTGGGGGTCGGCCCAACCGCGGACCTTGACCCGGTCGTGGGTTTGGACGTCGAGCACCCGCAGCGCGCTGCGCCCCGTGACGTCGGTGAGCCATACAAGATCCCCGGGCTTGGCCGTCAGACCGGGCTGCACCAGGCAAAAATCCCCGGCGCGCGCGCCGGCAGGCCCGAGCGTTGCGTCCGGACAGGACACGTAGAATCCGGTGTCGCTTTCCCACGTCTTCGGCAGCGGCAAGGTCTCGACCGGTTCCGCAACCATGACCCAGCCCGGTTCCGGGGTTGCAAGAGCCGGCTTCAACGGCACGGTGCGGTTCGGATCGTAAAGCGTTTGCGTCTCGCCCATGCCGCTCGGACCCAGCTGGAATTGTATCTCCAGATAGTCCAGCAAGGCGACGACCCGGTCGAAACTGGGCATGCGACCCGCGCGCAGATCGCGGATCAAGCCATCGTGACCAACCACGGCGATCGAGGCCTGGCGGGCCGACATCCCTTTGCGCCGCAGAGCTTCGTCGATCAGAACGTTGAGCCTGGCGTGAAGGCGCGCGGTATGATCTTGAGTCAGCCTCATGTCGTCATGAAGCGTCTAAGACGTAAAAATCTTATTACTGGCAAGACGAATTAATCTCATCTTAACAAGATGATTTTATCGCAGTCTGCATAAACCGCACTTCCATTGAGGTATGTCGAAAATGATGTCGTCCTTTGATCCGATCGAGACGCCTGCAATTCGCGAAATGCTGAAATTGGCCATCCAGGAACTTCGGCCGGAACACCGGCTGGAACTGGCGCTGCATCTGATCGAGGCTGTGGAGGGACCGGTGCCGGGTCGGGGCGACGCCATTCACATCGCCGCCTGCCGTTTGCGCGATATCGCCGTTGCCAGCATTCGCGAGGATCTGCGCAAGAAGCTGGCGCTGCCCGATACGCAATAACGGGGCGCGGGCCATCCCGTTTGGCGACCTCTGCTTCAAGGGCGAACAGCAAACGCGCGGGCGCGCCGCATGGGCAAAACGCGTTCCGATAGTCGAGGTCTTCACGCGCTTTGCCCATGCGACCGTCAACGCAAGATGACTTCATGAGCACTCTGCATCCCTGCGGGCCGGTTGAAGCTGATCTTCTGTGTAAGGTCGCAACACGATCGAGGGCCGATCCGTTCAAGAGGTCGCGGAGATGTTTCGTGCGGGCGGTGTCAACCGCATTCAGGTGGCGCGCGATGGCGGCGCCGAACCGCTCTTCGTCGATGGGGCCGCGGCGCCGGATTGCTGAAGGGTTCGCCGGCTTGCCTTGGCAGGCCCGTTCCGCAAGGATCACGTGACCATCCCAAGCCCGAGGTCCCATGCGTCGTCTATCGCGATCCCCCACCGACCCCGCCTTCGTGCAAGATCCTTATGCATTCTACGATCACGCCCGTGCCGGGGGCGATCTGATCTGG
Source organism: Pseudomonadota bacterium (assembly GCA_039195495.1). Classification (GTDB taxonomy): domain Bacteria; phylum Pseudomonadota; class Alphaproteobacteria; order Rhodobacterales; family Rhodobacteraceae; genus JBCCVK01. The sequence continues at coordinate 453 of JBCCVK010000005.1, read as the reverse complement.
TGGAAAGACTACGGTCTCGTCTGCGCCGTCACGCATGCCGCCGTCGCGTCCTTTCTCAAGGATCGGCGCTTCGGGCGCGCGGCGCCGGAAGGGAGCGCACCCGAGATCCCCGATCATCTCGCGCCCTTTTACGCCGTCGAGGCCCATTCCATGCTGGAGTTGGAACCGCCCCGCCATACCCGTCTGCGCGGTCTGGTCTTGCGTGCTTTCACGTCACGTCGGATCGCGGCCCTGAAACCCGAGATCGCGACGATCAGTGATGCCTTGATCGATCTTTTCCCCGAAGGTCCGTTCGACTTGCTGCCCGCATTCGCGCGGAAACTGCCCGTGATCGTCATCGCCCGCCTGCTGGGGGTGCCCGAGGACATGGCCGACGATCTGCTGGCATGGTCGAACGCGATGGTCGGGATGTACCAGGCCGGACGCACCCGGCAAGACGAGGACCGGGCCGTG
>JBCCVK010000004.1:0-18387 GCA_039195495.1 Pseudomonadota bacterium | reverse complement strand
CAGGCGTCCGCACCATTTCGCGGCAAAAGGCCGACCAAGGCGCAATGTGGGTGCCGCCACCACGGTTTCGCCCATCCAGACGCCGGGTTGCGCCATCGCCGAAACACGCGGCACGCCCGGAATGCGCCAGTCGGGCAATTGCGCGAGACCCGCTTCGCCCAGGGCGCGTATCTCGCCGGTCGCCCCTCCGGCGCTGGCGTCCCGCGCCTTGCCGCAGATCAACCAGCGGCCATCCCAGCACTCTCCGATTCCGACGGCGATTCCGGAAACGGCCCTGAACTCCCTGCATATCCGCAGATCGGAAGACGTGGTCTTCAGGATGCAGCCATGCAGCGATCCATTTTCACCCGCCAGGCCGTTCTTCACAAGCCGCTCCAGTGACGCGAATCTGGGTCGGTACGCGGCATTCGAGACATAGCGCAGCGCATGCGCCACCAGGCGAAAGCGCGTGTCCGGCTCGACCTGCGCCAATCCCGATCGGTCGAAGACCACGTCGCCGGCATCGACCGCCACGATCCGCCCGGCCACATCCTGCGCCCGTCGGGCAAGGGCTTCGCGGGCGCGTTTCATGCGGTTCGCCGTTTCGATCAACCCTGAACCCGTAACCCCCAATGGCGCGAGGGTTTTCAGCACTTCACGCGCCTTCGCTCTGTCGAATCTCGGGTCCGTGTTCGAGGGATCGTCGCGCCAAGCCAAACCGCGCCCCTTCAGCCAATCGCGCAACTCCTGTCGCGTGAACCCCAACAGGGGACGCATGAAGGACTTTTCGCGATCGAGGCGACGCCCGGGCGCGATTTTCTCCGGTTCGGGGAACATGCCGCAAAGCCCCTCCACACCCGATCCGCGCATGAGCCGCATCAGAACCGTTTCCGCTTGGTCGTCGGCCGTATGGCCAAGCAGGATCGCATCGGCGCCGGTGCGATCCTGCCATTCGAGCAGGGCACCATGACGCCCCCGCCGCGCCGCATCCTGCAGATTTCCCCGTCGGTTCCATACCCAGTCCGACAGAACATGCGCCGCTCCGAGCGATTTCGCCGCACGGCCAACGAACGCCGCCTCCTCCGCGGCGCGGTCCCTCAGATTGTGGTTGATCGTGATCGCCGTGACCCTGGGATGTCCATCCGCCCATGCGCATGCCAATGCCAGCAAGGCCATGCTGTCGGAGCCGCCCGAGCAGGCGACGCCAAGACGTTCCGGCCGTCGCCCGGCGAACAGCCGGCCCATTTCCGCTGCGAACCGCTTTTGCAGCGTCAAGGGCAGTTCAGCGACCGTATGGCCGATTGCGCCGCGGTCACCTCGGGCGTGTCGGGAAAACGCACGGCGACTTCACCCAGGGTGATGCAGGCCTCGCTCTGCTGACCCAGCCGGCCAAGGCTTTCACCCAATCTCAACAAAGCGCGCGGCGCAGCCGAACCGTCCGGGGCGCCGGAGAAGCTTTCCAGATAAGCGTGCGCGGCACGTTTCCATTGCGCCTGTCCCGTCAATGCCTCGCCGCGATGGAAATGCACTTCACCGGTCAACGGACTGCCGGGATAAGTTTCAAGGAACGTTGCGAACTGTCTCGCCGCATCTGCGAAATCCCTCATGTTCAGCGCATCGATCGCCCGATCGTAATCGGCCTGTTCACCCACCGCGAGTTCGGCCCCCCCGGGCGGAAGCGCCGCAAGCGAAGCGGGCGCCGCACCCGTGACATCGCCCCCGAGCGTCGTCGTTTCCGCCAATTTCCCCACATCTCCCCCCTCCAGTTCGACCAGACGGAATTCCAGATCACCGATCCGGTTGGTTCCATCCCGGACGACCCGGTCGATACGGGCCTCCAGCTCTTCCGTCTTTCGGGTGAGACGCCTCAGTTCCGCCTCGATGGCGTCGACGCGCTCCAGCGTGCCGCCACCGATCCGGATGCCGGGACCGGTCGTCGTGTTGAGCTCCCGCTTCAACGTCTGCATCTCGACGAGCAGGACGGACAATTCCTGACGGATGTCGGCCAGGGTCTGGTCACGGCTTTGTGCCGCCAGAGGTCCCGCAAGGATCGCCGCGAACAGAACAGTGATGAAAATCCGCACCGCCAAAGCCCCGTTTTCCGCTTCAACCGCTCAGCCCGGCTGACAATACCGTGACCGCGCGGCGATTTTGACGATAACATATCTCGTCCGAGCAAAGCTCGATCGGGCGCTCCTTGCCATAGGATACGCTGCGAAGTCTCGCGGCCGAAACACCCCGCGAGATCAGGAATTCCCGAACGGTCGAGGCCCGCCGCGCGCCAAGAGCGAGATTGTATTCGCGCGTGCCCTGCTCGTCCGCATGCCCTTCGACGATGGCGCTATATCCGACGTTTTGCAGCAACCAGTCGGCCTGGTCCGCCAGAAGCGTCCGTCCCTCGGGCGAAAGGGTGCTCTGGTCGACCGCGAACAGCACACGGTCACCGATCGTCGACTGGAAATAGGCGACGCTTTCGGGCGTGACCCCGCCGTCATCCGGCAAAACGGCGTCATATCCTGCACCGCTGTCGCCGCCGAACATGCCGCCCCCCTCTCTCGAACATGCGGCCATCACGAGCCCGGTGATCAGCAGCAGCGTTTTCACAAGCGTTTTCATGGCGGTTTCTCGCATATGCTCTTGCCTTCATCAATCTCCGAGGCCGAATCTAGCAGGGACGGTGTGATTTGGAAACGCCGGGATCACGGCAGAAGGGGAGACCAGGCCGGGTCCGAGGCCGAACCGGGCGTTTCCACCCGTCTGAGGTTACGGCCGGATATGTCCACCGAATAAAGCGACGGCGTGCCGTCTTCGCCTGCCGTTTCACGGGTGAACATGATGACTCTTCCATTCGGCGCCCAAGATGGTCCTTCGTCCAGAAAGGACGTGGTAAGCAGGCGCTCTTCACTGCCATCGGTTCGCATGACGCCGATATGGAACCGCCTCTCGTTTTGTTTGGTGAACGCGATGTAATCCCCACGAGGCGACCAGACCGGCGTGCCATAACGCCCCCGGCCAAACGAGATCCGCACGGGCTCTCCGCCGTCGGAGGGCATCACGTAAAGCTGTTGGGTTCCGCTGCGGTCGCTTTCGAAAACGATTCGCCGTCCATCCGGCGAAAAGCTGGGGGCCGTCTCGATCGATGGTGTTCGCGTCAGGCGTTTCAGGTCTGAACCATCGACCTGCATGCGATAGATATCCGTGTTCCCGTCCTGGGACAGCGAAAAGACCACCGTGTTTCCGTCCGGGGCGAAACGCGGAGCGAATGTCATCGTCTCGGCCGTGCCCCGCAGAACGCGACGTTTCACGGAAGCCATGTCAAGCACGTAAATTCTCGGAAGACCGGTTTCATAACTCGTGTAAAGCATGCGGTTTCCGTCGGGCGAAAAACGCGGCGCAAGAACGATCGACCTGCTGTCGGTGAGGTATTGCACGTTCGCGCCGTCGTAATCCATGATGGCAAGCCGTTTCCGACGCGCGTTCTTGGGACCGGCTTCGGACACGAATGCCACGCGGCTGTCGAAATAACCGCCTTCGCCTGTGATGCGGGAATAGACCGCATCGGCCACTTTGTGCGCCATTCGCCGCCATGCGCTCTCCGGTCCGGCGAATTGCAGCCCCTCGCCCAGCGGGACGCCGGAAAAGATGTCGAACAGACGGAATTTCACCGTCAGACGGCCATCGGATATGCTGACCGCCCCCGTCACCAGTGCCTCGGCATTGATCGCCTTCCAATCCGCGTAACGCACCGTGCTGTCGAAATCCGTGACCCTCGCTATGTGGGCCGCACGCGGAATTTCCCGGAAAAAGCCCGTGCCGAGCAGATCGTTGACGATAACGCGCGAGATATTCTCGGCCATATCGCGCGCGATCGGTTTTTCCGCCACGAAGCTCGGCACCGCGATCGGAAGAGGTTCGATCACCCCTTCCGTGATCTCGATCCGCAACGGTCCGTTCTGCGCAACGACCGGCGAAACGTTCGCGAGACCGAAGATCATCGTCAGGGTCAAGACGCGCAACAAGATCATTTGATCCTCATGTTCTCGGGATTGAATGTTATTTCCATATCACGCCACTGAGCGTATTTTTCCGTCGGCAGCTCATAACCGTTGGCGCCGCAGCGAACGATGGCCCGTCTCGCCGCTTCATAGGCTTGACGCGCCGCCGTCTCGGAGCCGTCGGAGAATGAGATCAGCCGGATCGCGTCCGTCCTGGGCCGCCCCTCGCGGGACATGCTGACACCGACCACGACCGTGGTCCGCAGAGACGCCGACGACAGGGAGCCGACGTTCCAGCAGCGCGACACCGCGATGCGCAGGGCATCGCGCTCGCTACGGGTCAGGGAGGAGCCGGGCCCGGCCTGCCCTGCGGCCGGGACCGCGGCAACGTCCGTCATATCGGCATTCAGGGCCTCCTTCAGGGCGGCATTCACGGCCTCGGCGGTATCGGGAAGCCATGCCGCGGCCGTCCGCCCCGATGTGGGATCAGGTGCGGAAACCGGGCGGACAGGGGGGCGCGGTGACGTGACCGGGGCCAAGTTCTCGCCTTTCTCGGCCGCGATATCGCGCGCCGTTTCCGCAGGCGCCGTTTCCTCCCGTCTCTCCGGTTGCCGCGCCCGTTCGGTCAATTCAACGGCTGTCGCCAAGCGTCTGATCGCATCTTCGATCGCATCCGGCGGTGCCGGAGCCACTGGCGTGGGGGCGGCACGGGGCACGGGACGCGATGAAGGGGCCGGCCTTGCAGGAGGGGGATCTTCGTCCTGGACCGGTGGCGCGCGCGGAACGGTATCGGCGACCTCGGCCAGGGGGGGAGTCCGCACCTCGATATCGGGTTGGCGTTCCGGATCGGGCGCCCGACCCGGCTGCGGAAGCCTGAGAACGACTTCCGAATCGGCCGAGGGTAGGGTCGTCGCACGCCCTTCGACCGCGGGCACGCCGGGAATTTCCGGTATGGACACCCCGTCCGTCGGTTCCGGCGCCAATGCTGAAAACTCGGTCCCCGAGACCAGCGACACCGCAATCGTTCCGGACGGTTCGTGATCCGCCGGCCGGAAGAGGGGGCCGCCGATCACGATCCACCCGATCAACGTCGCATGCCCGATACCAGAGACGGAGGCGCCGATCCGCATGTTCCGCCGCACCTTACCCGTCCCGCCCGTCGGGCATCAAGTCACCGCCATCGGTGACGAGCCCGATATCGTGAAAGCCGCCTGCGTTCAAAGCCCCCATGACCTGCATCACCCGCTCATAGGCGATGCCGCCATCGGCCCTCAGGAACACCTTGTCGCCGGCCCGTTCCGCAGCGATGGCACGCAGCTTCGGAATCAGTTCATCGCGCGCCGTCTCCGTTTCCTGAAGCAGGATACGTCCATCGGCGGCCATCGTGACGGTCAATGGCTCTTCCCGTCCGGACGGCAATGGGCCGGCGGTCGTGCGCGGCAGGTTCACCGGCACGCCCGTGGTCAAGAGCGGGGCCGCGACCATGAAAATGATCAGCAATACCAGCATCACGTCGACGAAGGGGGTGACGTTGATCTCGGACATGATCCGCGGCTGCCCGCGCCTGCGCCGCTGCCGCCCGCGGCTTCGCATGTCAGGGGAAACGTTCACGCCCATGGTTCAGCCGTTCAGCTGCCGCGACAGAATCGTCGCGAATTCATCCGCGAAAACCTCATAACCCGCGACGATCCGGGCCGAGTCCACCACCAGCTTATTATAAAAGATCACCGCCGGAATGGCCGCCAAAAGACCAAGACCCGTCGCCAGCAGCGCCTCGGCAATGCCGGGGGCGACCACTGCCAGATTGGTGTTCTGGGCGATCGCGATCTGCTCGAATGCGTGCTTGATCCCCCAGACCGTCCCGAAAAGCCCGATGAAGGGCGCTGCCGATCCGACCGTCGCGAGAAAGCTCAAACCTGCATTCAGGCTTTCCGATTGCCGGGCGATGGCCACATCCATCGACCGATCGATCCGCGCCTGGGCATCTTGGATCAGACCGCCATCCTCGCGATGCGAGCGGCGCCATTCCGTCATGCCGGCGACAAAAATGCGCTGTGACGGCCCCGAAGGCGAGGATCCGATCTGCTCGAACAAATCCTCCAAGGGTTCGCCCGACCAAAACGACCGGTCGAAGACCGCCGCCTCGCGCCGGGCCAAGCGGTACTGAATATGTTTCTGAACGATGATGGCCCAAGCCCAGAACGAGGCCATCGTCAAGACGACCATCACCGCCTTGACCGTGAACGTGGCGCGCCAGAACAGTGCGGTCAGGGAAAAGTCGATCTCTTGCGCCAATCCGAGAGTTTCTGCTTCCATTGTCCTGCCCGTCGTGGTTACCCACTTTTCTACGATGCCTTACCGCAGATTTTATCGCCGATACATGCAAAATCGCGGCAGGATGGCGGCAATGGGATCAAATCTTGATCATCGCTCCGAAAGTCGGCGGAGTTTTGCCGGCAGCCGCACCAGCCGCCCCCCCGTCGTCATGCAAACGATTTCGACCCGCGCCCGAAACAGGGCCTTGCCATGGCGATGGACCTCTTGATGAAACACCCAGCGTACCGGTGAAACCTCGGCGATTTTCGACACCACGTCGAGCGCGTCATCCAGCATGGCCGCTCCGAGATAATCGGCCTCGATGCGGCGAACGACGAAAACGACGCCGTCTTCCAGCTTCATCCGCGTCTGATCCAGCCCCATTTCGCGCACCATCTCGGAACGACCGCGTTCGATAAATCGCAGATAGTTGGCATGGTAGACGATACCGGCCATGTCCGTGTCCTCGTAATAGACGCGAATGGACAGGCGGTGGGTCATGATTCCCTGGCCGTCAGGCGAAAAGACGCAGGACACGCGCCACGGCGTGAGGCGGGTTTCCGGCGACGCAGGTTCCGCCGCCGGCAAACGGATTGTCCGCATCGCCCGCCCCGCCCTTGGCGCTTGCACGGGACATTCTTGCCAGACGCGCCTCGATGCGCGGAGACATCCCGCGATGCCACCCGTCCCACCGAAGCGGAACGTCGGACGGTCACTGACGGCTCCGGCCTGGAGGACGACGGGTTCGGCAGTCGTCCCGGCCGGACCGGACATGCCGTACGCCCCATGTCAATCGCGCGACGCAAAGACCGACGCGTCGACGCCAAGCGTCGGGAACGCCGTTCGTCAAAACCCGATCAGTCATCGAAAAGCCGCGCCTGCCCGCGTTTTTGAGGCGGGTCCAGCCCGAGATGCGTCCAGGCCCTGTGCGCCAGCATGCGCCCGCGCGGCGTCCGCTGGATCAAGCCTTGCTGCAAAAGATACGGCTCGATCACCTCCTCCAAGGCGTCGCGGCTTTCAGAGAGGGCGGCCGACATGGTTTCGATCCCCACCGGTCCGCCTTCGTAGTTCTCGGCGATCATGCGCAAATACCGGCGGTCCGCCCCGTCCAGCCCCATGTGATCCACCTCGAGCCGGGTCAGCGCGCGGTCCGCAAGGGCGCGGGTCAGCCGTCCATCCCCCTCGACGACGGCGAAATCCACGACCCGGCGCAGCAGACGTCCGGCAATGCGGGGCGTGCCGCGTGCCCGCCGGGCGATTTCCAACGCGCCGTCGGGATCGGCCGGCACGTTCAACAGACGCGCGCTGCGCGCGACGATCTCGTGCAGCTCGTCGGTCGTATAGAAATGCAGCCGCGTTGGAATGCCGAAACGGTCGCGTAAGGGGGTCGTCAGCAGCCCGAGCCGCGTCGTCGCGCCGACAAGCGTGAAAGGCTGCAACTCGATCCGGACGGTGCGCGCGGCCGGGCCTTCGCCGATCACGAGATCCAGTTCGAAATCCTCCATCGCGGGATAGAGGACTTCCTCGACCGCCGGATTCAGACGGTGAATCTCATCGATGAACAAAACGTCCCGCGCTTCGAGATTCGTCAGGATCGCCGCCAGATCTCCGGCCTTGGCCAAAACCGGCCCCGATGTCATGCGGAAATTCACGCCCAACTCCCGTGCCATGATCTGCGCAAGCGTCGTCTTGCCCAGACCGGGCGGGCCGTGGAAAAGGGTGTGATCCATGGTTTCGCCGCGTTGGCGGGCCGACTGGATGAAGACGCGCAGATTGGCCCGCGCCTCGGCCTGCCCGATGAACGCGTCCAGGGCCTGCGGACGCAGGGCCCGATCGGCATCCCCAGGGCGCGGATCGGGGCGCAAGATGGGATCTGGCTGGGTCATCGACGATCTTCTTCACCGTTGCACGGGGACTTGTCCAGAGCGGACGATGTGGCGAGCACGCACATGCCTCTCTCAACTCCGCGGGGCCAGCCGTTTCAAAGCGGCGCGGATCAACGCCGGCGCCCGGGCTTCCGGAGTATCGCCCGCCGCCCGCGCCACGGCACCCGCCGCGTCCGCCCGCGGATAGCCGAGATTGACCAGCGCCGACAAGGCGTCGGCCTGGGCGTCGGCCGGCGGCGCGGGCGCCGATGGCGCCCCGGCGGAGGAGATGTTCGCGTCGGCCGCCCCGGCGCCGGTCGCACCGCCCATTGCCATGATCTTCGGCATCTTGTCCTTCAGTTCGTTCACGACCCTTTGCGCTATCTTGGGGCCGACGCCGGGCGCCGCCTTGACCGCGGACCAGTCGCCCATGGCAATCGCCCGCCCCACGCCGTCGGTCCCGAGCGCGCCGAGGATGGCCATCGAAGCCTTGGCGCCGATCCCCTGCACGCCGATCAGCAGGCGATGCCATTCTTTTTCCAGCAGGGTTGGGAAGCCGAACAGTTGAAGATTGTCCTCGCGTACCAGCAGATCGGTATATAGCGACACGGGCTGTCCGTCGTCCGGCAATTCCGCCAATGTCCGTTCGGAGCAATGGACGACATAGCCGATTCCGTGCACGTCGATCAAAACGTGATCGCCCATGCGATGGTCCAGGATGCCGGAAACTTTCCCGATCATGCCTCCGCCCTTGCCAGAGCTCTTTCGATACGACCCGTGGATTGCACGTGATGGGCATGACAAATCGCGACCGCCAATGCGTCCGCCGCGTCCGCCCCGGCGATGTCGGCCCCCGGAAGCTGCATCCGCACCATGTGCAGGACCTGCTGCTTGTCTGCGTGACCAACGCCCACGATCGTCTTTTTCACTACGTTGGGGGCGTATTCCCCGACCCGCAACCCGGCCTGCGCCGGTGCCAGCATGGCGATCCCCCGGGCCTGACCGAGTTTCAAGGTCCCGGCCCCGTCCTTGTTCACGAAAGTTCGTTCGACCGCCGCCGTCTGCGGAGAGAAACGGGATACGACCTCGGTCAGTTGCGCGTGCAAAGTCAACAACCGCGCCGCCAGATCATCGCCCGCCGAGGTGCAGACGCCATTCGCGACATGGCGCAGACGCGATCCGTTCACATCGATCACGCCCCATCCGAGACGGCCCAATCCCGGATCGATCCCCAAGATGCGCATTTCGCCCTTCGCCTCCTGTTTTGTAATTTTTCGTGAGAAATAGCACGAAGCGCGAACATTGACCAGCTTTCTTTGGCGTGCTCGCCCCATGCGTCCTGCGCGGCAGGGAATGCCCCCGTTCGATCGCCGGCGAATGCCGGAAATGGATGTTTCATGTCGTTTTCGTATTTTATGACAAGTGGTTATCGCAAAATGAAGCCATGCGGGAAATGCATGGTCGACATGCGGAAAATGGGTGTTGATCCGTCGGATCGAACCTCCTACCTGCGCGACATGAAACGACATGGCTTCAGCAGCTCTTACAGGAGGACAATAACATGGCTGCTTTTGACACCACCCGCACATTCGAGGCCCGCCGATCCTTCGGAGGTTGGGTTTTTGCATTCGTCGCCGGCATCATCGATACCATCGTCGTGTGGAACGACCGCCGCATGACCCGCAAGGCGCTTTCCAGGCTGACCGACCGCGAATTGGACGACATCGGCCTGGTCCGGGGCGACCTCGACGATATGTAGGATACGAACGTCATCCCTTGTTCCCGAAGAAGCCGCGCTTTCGAGAGCGGCTTCTTTTCATTTCCGCGCCCGCAAGGTCAACGTCGTCCATTCGCCGAGTTCCTCTTGCTGGGCGAGGGAAAACCCTTGCGCGCGATAGGCGGAAACGACGTCGTCCGTCTGGCGGTTCAAGATACCCGAGAGCAGAACGATCCCCCCCGATGCCGCATGCCGCGCCATGTCCGGGGCCAAATCGATCAGGGGGGCCATCAGAATGTTGGCGAAGATCAGATCGAAGGGGGCCGCCTGCCGCAGGGCATCGGCCTCGAACCCCCTGGCCTTGATGCACGCAACCTTCCCATCCAGCGCATTGGCGCGCACATTGGCTTGCGCGACCTCGACGGCCACCTCGTCAATGTCGCTGGCCACGACCGGATTCGGCCACACATGGGCGGCGGCCATGGCAAGCACCGCCGTACCGCAGCCGATATCGGCCACGCTCTCGCAGACCACGCCCTGGGCGAGCAGTCGGTCGAGCGCCCGCAGACATCCCAGCGTGGTTGCGTGATGGCCGGTGCCGAAGGCCAGCGCCGCTTCGATCAAAAGCGCAACCGAACCTTCGGGCACCTTGTCGACGTCGTGACCGCCGTGAACGAAGAAACGTCCCGCCACCACCGGCGGCAGTTCCCTTCGAACCTTGGCCACCCAATCGGTTTCGGGCAGTTCGGACACCGCGAAATCCCCCGCGCCGTAGGTTACGGCCAAAAGCGCCAGGCCGGCGCGGTCCGGGTCCTCGGGGAAATAGCCCCCCACCTCCCACAGGCCCGAACCATCCTCCACCTGCGAGACGGCGACACCGACGGGTTCGGGATCAAGCCGCTCCATGGCCTCGCCCATCGCCTTGGCGGGCGCTTCTCCCATCAGGGTCGTCAGCGCGGTGAACGTCGGCATCGGCAACCGTTCAATGCAAGCGTTCGGCCCGCCCAACCCCGTTCCCATACGGCCCGCGCGGCTCTGGTCAGCTTCCGGCGGGACATGTCACGCCCGTGCCGCCGATCCCGCAATAGCCGTCGGGATTTTTCGCCAGATATTGTTGATGATAGTCCTCGGCGTGGTAGAAGTCCGGTGCCGGCGCGATCTCGGTGGTGATCGCGCCATAGCCCGCCTTCGTCAGGCGCGGCTGGAACTCGGACAGGCTTTTTTCGGCGGCGGCCTTCTGAAACGCATCGAACCAGTAGAGGCCCGATCGATACTGCGTGCCCAGGTCGTTGCCCTGGCGCATTCCCTGGGTCGGGTCATGCCCTTCCCAAAAGACCCGCAGCAAATCTTCATAACCGATCCTGACGGGGTCGAAAATCACGTGGACCACCTCGTTATGTCCCGTCCGGCCGGTGCAGACCTCTTCATAAGTCGGGTTGGGCGTGATCCCCCCGGCATATCCCACCATCGTCAGATAGACACCATCAAGCGTCCAGAACATCCGCTCCACGCCCCAGAAGCAACCCATGCCGAACATCGCCTTGGCGAACCCTTCCGGCGCTTCGGCTTTCAGCGGACGCCCGTTGACGAAATGAGTCTCGGCCGTCGGAATCGCATGCGCGCGCCCCCTCAGCGCGTCATCCGCGGCGACCATTTCCATCTTCTCGCGTTTCAGCAGAACCATGCGGGCCTCCTATTCGATCACGCATCATATAGGTCGATCGGTCCGTCGCGCTACTCTGCAGGTGCCGCCTTGAACCGGCAAAGAACGGTCTCGTGACCTGGTTCGGGGAATCTCGGGATCAGCGTCGCCAGGATCAGCGATATGCCCGCCATGGCGGCGGCAAGCACGAAAACCGCCGCCGGCGAGATCAGCCACAAATATCCCAGACCGGCCGGCAGGAAAACGGCGGCGATGTGATTGATGGTGAAGGCGACGGCCGCGGTGGGCGCAATGTCGCCAGGAGCGGCGATTTTTTGAAAATAGGTCTTCAACGCCAGGGCAAGCGCAAAGAACAGGTGATCGAGCACATAAAGGGTCGCGGCCAGCGCGACGCCCCAGCCGAAGAAATAGATGCCGCCATAGGCCAGGAAGACGCAGATCAATCCGACATATTCGAACATCAGCGCATTGCGCTCGCCGAATGCCGAGACCGCGCGCCCCATCAGCGGGGCGAAAATCATGTTCGCCAGCAGGTTGACGAGAAACAGCGACGTGATCTCGTGCACCTGAAAGCCGAAACGCTCGACCATCATGAAGCCCGCGAAGACGATGAAAATCTGCCGCCGCGCCCCCGACATGAACTGCAACGCGTAGTAGAGCCAATAGCGTCGGCGCAAGACCATCTTCTTGATTTGCGGATGCGGTTCCTCGAAGCGGGGATAAGCCGCAAAACAGAAAATCGCGATTGAGACCGTCGCCCCCCCCGCGATCATGTAGACGGTGTTATAGGTCAACCCCAGCGTGTCCCATGCCAACACGATCAACCCGTAGGACACGAACGTCGCGGCCGATCCCATCGCCATGAGCCACCCCAGCGTTTGCGGGGCGCGCTTTTTGTCCAGCCACTGAAGCTGCAGCGATTGATTGACCGTTTCATAATAATGAAAGCCGATGGAACTGAGCATCGTGATGGTCAGAATGCCGCCCATGCTCGGGAACCAGGCGGTGACGGCCGTTGCGGCCCCCAGCAGGGCCAGAGCGATCAGTCCGAGACTCTGCTCGCGAATGAAGACGATCAGCGCGATCACCCCGACGGCGAAAAAGCCCGGAATTTCGCGCACCGTGTGCAGCCAGCCGATATCCGATCCGTCGAATTGCGCCACGTCGATGACGAAGTTGTTCAACAAAGCGGACCAGGTGGCAAAAGCCAGGGGCATGGCGGCGGCCATCAAAAACAACAATGTCACCGGGCGCCGCCAAAGCGGAAGGAGGAGGGCATTGCTGAGCGGCATGTTCGACACGAAAGCCCCAATACGCCTGTTGCGGCCGATTGGAAAGCGGCAATGATGTCGGCCCGCTCCTTTCGACCGGGCGCGGTCTTGCCCCGCCCCGATGCGGCGGGCGCGACGTCAGTAAAAGCTCTGCGGATCGATATCGATGGCCAAGCGCAGCTTCGCGGGCAGTCTGATCTGGCTCACCCAGGCCGTCAAAGCCGCCTGCAAGGAAACGTCGCGCGCGGCTTTGACCAGCAAGCGCACGCGATGGCGGCCGCGGATCCGGGCGATGGGCGCCGGCGCCGGCCCGAAGACCTGCGCGCCTATCCGGCGCAGGGGATCGTCCGCGCGGGCCAGCCGGGTTCCGATGTCGAAGACCTCCCGTATATCGGGCGAAGACAGGATGATTCCCGCCATGCGCCCGTAGGGAGGAACCCCGGCCTGTTCGCGTTCCGCCGCCTCCGCGGCCCAGAACCCTTCTTCATCCGACGACAGGATCGCCCGCATGACCGGATGTTCGGGTTGGTGGGTTTGCAGATAGGCCGCGCCGCGCCTGTCGGCCCGGCCGGCGCGGCCCGCCACCTGACGCACCAGTTGAAATGTTCGCTCGGCCGCGCGCAGATCGGATCCTTGCAGACCCAGATCGGCGTCGACGATCCCGACCAGGGTCAGAAGGGGAAAGTTGTGGCCCTTCGCGACCAGTTGCGTGCCGACGACGATGTCGGCCTCACCCGCTGCGATCGCTTCGATCTGGGTCTTTAGCGCCTGGGCCGATCGGAAAAGATCCGATGACAGGGCAACGATCCGCGCGTCGGGGAAAAGAAGGCGCGCCTCCTCGGCCAACCGCTCGACGCCGGGGCCTACCGACACCAGCCGATCCTCGACGCCGCATTTCGGGCAGACGGTCGGAATCGGTTTGGTCTCGCCGCATTGGTGGCACATGAGACGTTTGAGAACCCGGTGTTCGACCATGCGGGCGTCGCAATGATCACAGCCTATCTGATTGCCGCAAGCTCGACAAAGCGTGATCGGTGCGTAGCCGCGCCGATTGATGAAAAGCAGCGTCTGCTCGCCGGCTTCGAGGCGCCGAACCATCTGCCGATGCAGGGTGGGCGACACCCATCGGCCGCTGGCCAGCCGTTCGGCACGCATATCGATCGCGTGCATCTCGGGCAGTTCGGCCGCTCCGAAACGGGCCGGCAAGTCCAGGCGCCGATACTTGCCTCTCCGGGCATTCGCCCAGGACTCGAGCGACGGGGTGGCCGATGACAGCACGATCTGCGCCCCGCACAGAGACGCGCGTAGCACGGCCATATCCCGCGCCGAATAGAGCACGCCGTCCTCCTGCTTGTAGGATGTGTCGTGCTCTTCATCGACAACGATCAGACCCAGGTTGCGAAAAGGAAGAAACAAGGCGGATCGCGCGCCGACCACAAGCTGCGCGCCGCCTTCGCCGACCATGCGCCAACAGCGTCTGCGTTCCGTCGACGGCACGCCCGAATGCCATTCGGCCGGCTTGGCGCCAAATCGCATTCTGACGCGGGTCAGGAATTCGGAGGTCAGGGCGATTTCAGGCAACAGAACCAATGCCTGCCGGTCCGCCTTCAAACACGCCGCGATCGCTTCGAGATACACTTCGGTCTTTCCGGAACCGGTGACCCCCTTCAGCAGGGTCGCGCCATAGGTGCCGGCGGCGATGCCTGATCTGAGCGCCCCGGCCGCGCGTTCCTGATCCTCGTTGAGGTCCTTGCCCCGCAACCCGGGATTCAAGACCGGATATGGCGAATCGCGCGGTTCGTCCGCTTCCCGTACGGCCCCCTGCCTGACCAGCCCCCTGACGACGGATGCCCCGACATCCGCCGCCCTGGTCAGCTCCCGCAGCGTGAAGGCGAAATCTCCGCAATCCCTCAAGACCGCGATGACCTTTCTTCGCGCGGGCGTCATGCGATCGACACCGCCATGGCCCAGACGGTACATCTTGCGCGTCGAGGGGGGATCGCCGAGATTGGGCACACGGGTCGCAAGACGCAGCATCGCGGGCAGCGGCGTCAGGGTGTAATCGCCCGCCCGGATCAAAAACCCGCGCATATCCTTCCGCATCGGCACCACGTCCAGCACGCGGATCGCCGATCGCACCTTGGAGCGATGCCAGTTCCCCTGACCCGGCCCCCAGACGACGCCCAGAACCCTGCGCGCTCCCAGCGGCACTTCGAGAAATGCACCGAGAAAACATCCCCCCTCCGGGGCCTTGTAATCCAGGATCCGATCCAATGGCTGGGTCGTCAACACGCCCACGAGCACACCTTCGTCGAAAAAAGTCCGCGCGTGCATCAAGCGCCTCTCATTCAGGGGTTACGACGCCGTATATCATGCGATAAGACGGCGGCGATGCCCAACCAAACCTAAGGCCGCGAACATGAAATTCTTCGTTGACACCGCCGAGATCGATGCCATCGCCGATCTCAACGACCTCGGGATCGTCGATGGGGTCACCACGAATCCCTCGCTGATCATGAAATCGGGTCGAGACGTTCTGGAGGTCACCAGGGAGATTTGCGATCTGGTCGACGGCCCCGTCAGCGCCGAGGTCGTCGCCACGAAAGCCGACGATATGATCGCCGAGGGCCGTAAGATCGCCGGGATCGCCGAAAACATCTGCATCAAGGTACCGCTGACCTGGGATGGATTGAAAGCCTGCAAGGTTCTGTCGGGCGAGGGCAACAAGCTGAATGTGACGCTGTGTTTCTCCCCCAATCAGGCCCTTCTGGCCGCCAAGGCGGGCGCGACGTTCATCAGCCCGTTCATCGGCCGGTTGGACGACATCAATCTCGATGGCATGGACCTGATCGCGGACATTCGCGAAATCTACGACAATTACGATTTCGAGACTGAAATCCTTGCCGCATCGATCCGAACCGTGAACCACGTGACCGAATGCGCCAAGATCGGTGCCGACGTGGTGACCGCACCGCCAGACGTGATCAAGAAGCTGGTCTTGCATCCGATGACGGACAAGGGCCTGGACGCGTTCCTGAAAGATTGGGAAAAAACGGGGCAGAAAATTCTGTGACATCCGTGTATAGTCGCCGAAATCAAAAAACGACCGGGGGCAGCGGTGAGCGAAACGGCATTGGATACAGACGAATTGCGTGACCGGATCCTCTCGGATCCGGATGTCATACTGGATGATCGCGATCTCATGAAGGCCCTGATCGCGGCCAACGAAAAGCAGCTTGGCAATAATATCGTCGATTTGCGCGGCATCGCCATGCAGCGGCTCGAGGCGCGCCTGGACCGGCTCGAGGATACGCATCGCAGCGTGATCGCGGCGGCTTACGAGAATCTGGCCGGTACAAATCAGGTGCATCGCGCCGTTCTCAAACTTCTCGAACCGGCAAGTTTCGACATGTTTCTCGACCTTCTTGAAACGGACGTCGCCGAATGTCTCAGAGTCGATTGCGTCAGGCTGGTTCTGGAAACCTCTCGGCGTGAGGTGGAGGATATCGGCGACCAGTTCCGTTCGGTGCTTCGTATCATGGCGCCGGGTTTCGTTGACGATTTCATAACGAGCGGACGCAATACGTCCCCCCGACAGGTGACGTTGCGCCAAGTGGCCGGGGCATCGCGTGACGTCTATGGCGATGACGCCGAATGGATTCACTCCGAGGCGTTGTTGAAACTCGATTTCGGCACCGACAAGCTGCCCGGCCTCCTGGTGTTGGGGGCCGAGGATCCGCACCAATTCAGAGCCAGCCAGGGCACCGATCTGCTGAGCTTTCTTGCAGGGGTGTTCGAACGGATCATGCGCCGCTGGTTGTCGTGAGTGTCGTCGCACCTGCCGCATGCGATGCATTGGAGGAATGGTTTTCGCATTTGAAGGCCATAAAGGCCGTGGCCGACAATACCCTCGAAGCGTATCGCCGGGACTTGACGGATTTCGCGGCGTTTTTGACCCGACATCACGGCGACCGTGCCGGATTGGCCACATTCAGGAATGTCGGCCAGACCGATATGCGCAGTTGGATGGCTTTCGAACGGGCGCGGGGGGTCACCGCACGTTCGGTGGCGAGGCGCCTTTCGGCAATCAAGACGTTTTATCGCTGGCTGGGAGAGCGGGAAGGGTTCGAGCCGACGATCGTACTTTCCGCCCGCGCCCCGAGGTTCCAGAAAAAACTTCCCCGTCCGGTCGCTCGAGGCGCGGCCCGGTCGATGATCGAAATGGTGGAAACGCGATCGGGGGCGCAATGGACGGCCCTGCGGGATGCCGCCATCGTCATGCTGCTTTACGGGTGCGGGCTGCGCATCTCCGAAGCCCTCGGATTGAAAGGTGAAGATGTGCCGATGCCCGAGGTCTTGCGCATTCGGGGCAAAGGCGGAAAGGAGCGTCTCGTTCCCGTGCTGGAAGCGGTCCGGGCCGCGGTCGCGCGATATGCCGATGCCTGCCCCTTTCCCCTGGACCCCCCAAAACCCCTTTTTCGCGGCGCCCGTGGCGGCGCCCTGACCCCCCGGCTGCTCCAGAAATCCGTGGCGCAGGCACGGCTGCAACTCGGATTGCCGGCGACCGCGACGCCGCACGCGATGCGGCATTCCTTTGCGACGCATCTGCTGGAAGCCGGGGGGGATTTGCGCACGATCCAGGAACTGCTCGGACATGCCAGCCTCTCGACGACGCAACTCTACACCTCGGTCGATGCCGTGCGGTTGATGAAAGTATACGACAAGTCCCATCCACACGCCCGAAGCCGGGGTAAAACCTGACGAAGGGATGCGACACGACGTGACGTCATGCCCATGATGCCCATGCCGATCGCGCGCGGGCGCGTCGCGCGCCGCAAAGCGCCCCTTGGGCGCCGGTCCCTGCGGCGAAGGTTTCGCCCCCTGCCGATTTTCGCGAACGGCGGGCGCGTGACCCGATCCCGTGCGGCCATCCGGCCCCCTCTGCGCGGGGAGGCGTCGCGGCCGATCCGCGCGTGATCTGCCGGACCGACGGCCCTCATACCCCCGCCATTGCAATGATGGCTTTTTTTCGCCATGACGTTTTCATGACACTTCGAGTGCGCGCCCTTGCGGTTCACCTCCTGACGGCCACGGGCGCCGTTTTCGCCATGCTGGCCCTGCTGGCCGCGGTGCAAGGCGATTGGGACATCATGTTCGTTTGGCTGGTGGTCGCCTTCGCCGTCGACGGAATCGACGGCCCCCTCGCCCGCAAATACGACGTCAGGGCCAATGCGCCGGAATTCGACGGCGTGTTGCTGGATCTGATCATCGACTATCTGACTTATGTGTTCATTCCAGCCTTCGCGCTTTTTTCCAGCGGATTGCTGCCCGGCTGGACGGGATGGTTCGCAATTATCGTCATCACCTTCGCCAGCGTGATCTATTTCGCCGACACCCGAATGAAGACGTCGGACAATTCGTTTTCCGGATTTCCGGCATGTTGGAACATGGTCGTGATCGTCCTTTTCGCGATCGAGCCGAATTTCTGGTTCAGCCTGGCTCTGGTGGCGCTGCTGGCGATGGCCATGTTCACGCGATTAAAATTCATCCATCCGATACGAACGGAACGCTGGCGGGCGCT
>JBCCVK010000003.1:0-19489 GCA_039195495.1 Pseudomonadota bacterium | reverse complement strand
TGTCGTTTGCGAGTTGGCATGGTTCAAACGATTGGGATTGGAAAGGTCAAGCGATTTTGCCCCGGCGATGCCCGCACGACCGTTTTGCGACGTCGAGCGATGCACGGCATCGAAGGCGCCCGTGAAACGGGAAGGAAAAGCGTTCGCCGAAAGGACCTGCCGCGACAACGCCCGACCCGGCGGATCGGGGGCGCCCACGGAAAATTACGCAATACACTCTTCCAACCGGATGGAAAGCGCGCTTAACTCCACAAACGAAGCATACGGAGCGATGAGCGACAGTTTTTTCAACGAAATGTTCGAAGGCGGGACGATCAGATCCGTCTATGCGGGACTGCGGGAGTGGTCGCATCGGATGTCCCCCGAACTTCGCGTTCTCAGACAGACCGAAGCCGAGGCGCTGTTGCGGCGTATCGGCATCACCTTCGCGGTTTACGGCGAAGGCGGCGATCCGGACCGGCTGATCCCGTTCGATATGTTTCCCCGCGTTTTCGCCACCCACGAGTGGCGCAGGATCGAGCGCGGTGTCAAGCAAAGGGCGAAAGCGTTGAACGCTTTTCTTTGCGATGTCTACAGCCGGGGCGAGATCATCCGCGCGAAACGCATCCCGGCGCGGCTGGTCTACAGGAACGAGGCCTATGAAAAGGCGGTGGCGGGCTTCATGCCGCCACGCAACGTTTTCTCGCACATCGTCGGCGTGGATCTGGTGCGCACCGGATCGGAGGAGTTTTTCGTGCTGGAGGACAATTGCCGCACTCCTTCCGGGGTCAGCTACATGCTGGAGAACCGCGAAATCATGATGCGAATGTTTCCCGAACTGTTCAAGGGGAACAGGATCGCACCGATCGATGCCTATCCCCAGCTTCTCAAGCGTACCCTGGCCTCGGTCGCGCCCGCGAAATGCGACGGCGATCCGAAGATCGTGATCCTCACGCCCGGCCATTACAACAGTGCCTATTACGAGCATTCCTTTCTGGCCGATTTGATGGGCGTCGAACTGGTCGAGGGCTCCGATCTGTTCGTGAAAGGCGATTTCGTCTGGATGCGGACCACCCAAGGTCCGCAAAAGGTTGACGTGATCTATCGCCGCATCGACGACGCTTTCATCGATCCTTTGTGTTTTCGTCCCGATTCGATGCTGGGCGTACCGGGACTGATGAACGTCTACCGTTCGGGCGGGGTGAATGTCGTCAGTTGCCCCGGCGCCGGGATTGCGGACGACAAGGCGATCTACACCCATGTGCCCGGGATGATCCGCTTCTATCTTGGCGAAGAACCGATCTTGAACAACGTGCCGACCTGGCAATGCGCGCAGGTGGACGAACTGAAATACGTTCTCGATCATCTGCCGGAGCTCGTGGTGAAGGAGGTGCACGGATCGGGGGGATACGGCATGTTGGTGGGGCCGCGCGCGACCAGCGATCAGATCGCGGCTTTTCGCATGAAGATCGAGGAAGACCCAGAAAACTATATCGCGCAACCCACGCTGTCGCTGTCGACCTGTCCAACTTTCGTCGAGGAGGGGATCGCGCCGCGACATGTGGATCTGCGCCCCTATTGCCTCGTCGGGGAGCGGATTGAACTGGTGCCGGGGGGGCTGACGCGCGTGGCGTTGCGGGAAGGGTCGTTGGTGGTGAACTCTTCGCAGGGCGGTGGCGTCAAGGATACTTGGGTGATGGCGGAATGACGCTATGCTGAGCCGGACCGCGGAAAATCTTTATTGGATCGGCCGCTACGTGGAACGCGCCGAGACGATGGCACGTCTTTTGGAGGTGGGGGAACGCATCAGCCTGGTACCGAACGCCGCCTCGGGTTATCGCAACGAATGGGAATCGATCCTGCAGGCGAGCGGCGTGGCCGATGGTTTCTGGAGGAAATACGACACACCCGTACAGCGCAATCTCGAAAGCTATCTGTTCTTCGACCGCTCGAACGCGTCTTCGGTGGCCTCTTGCCTGGAGCGCGCGCGCGAGAACGCCCGGGTCGTGCGCACCGCGCTGACCGTGCAGGTCTGGGACGCGTTGAACACCGGATTTCAGGAGTTGCGGGCACTGGAACGCGAGGCGCGCTCCGATCTGCCGCTCAGCCGGCTGACGGATTGGACGCGTCAGCGCACGGCGCTGGTGCGCGGCACGATCGAAACCTCCCAACTGCGCAACGACGGGTATTTCTTTCTGAAACTCGGCGAGCATCTGGAGCGCGCGGACAACACCGCCCGACTTTTGGATGTCAAGTATCACGTGCTTTTGCCATCGGTGGATTATGTCGGCACCGGCTTCGACAATGCGCAATGGGCGACGCTGCTCAGGGCGCTGTCGGTGCACCGCTCGTTCAACTGGGCGTATGGCGGCGAGGTGAACGTCTCGAAGATCGCGGATTTTCTGATCCTGAATCCGGCTTGTCCGCGCTCGCTGCGCTGGTGTTTGCAAAGCGCGGTCGACGATCTGGATCGCATCGCGCACGGCTACGACGGCACGACCGCGGCGCAGAATCGTGCAGGCACGACACTGACCGATCTGAAAAAAACGCATGTCGACAACATTTTTGCCGAAGGCATGCATGAATTTCTGACGCGTTTCATCGATTCGGTCGCCAACGTGAATTCAAGCATCCAGGCCGATTATCTCAGCGGGAACACAGGATGAGGCTGACCGTTTCCCACGTGACCACCTATCGGTTCGATCCCCCGGTACGTTCGGTCGTGCAAAGCCTGCGCATGACGCCGTCGCGGACGGCGCATCAGACCGCGTTCGACTGGAAGATCGAGATCGAGGGCGCGGCTCTCGGGGCCGCTTTTCGGGATGGAGCGGGGGACTGGATCGTCACGGCATCGCTACTTGGCCCCATTGCCGGGTTGCAGATCGCGGCACAGGGCACGGTCGCGACCGAGGACAATTCGGGCGTCCTGACCGGACATGAGGAAAAGATTCCACCGCTGGCCTATCTGGAAAGCACGGTATTGACCCGGGCCGATGGCGCCTTGCGGGATCTGGCGCGGTCCGTGCTGGACCGGAAGTCTGACGACGCCCTCTGCCTGGCGCACGATCTGGCCGGGACGGTATCGGACGCGATCCTCTATCGCCCCGGCGCGACCGCAGCCCATACATCGGCCGCCGACGCCCTGACCGGTGGTGAGGGCGTTTGCCAGGATCACGCCCATGTCCTGATCGCCCTGGCCCATGTCGCGGACATACCGGCGCGCTACGTCTCGGGGTATCTGTTCGCCGATGGCCACGCGGCGCCCCACGAAGCCGCCCATGCCTGGGCGGAACTGTGGGTGCCCGATCTGGGATGGGTCGGTTTCGATCCCGCCAACCGCTGTTGTCCGGACGAGCGGTATGTCCGCATCGGTTCCGGGATCGATGCGCACGGGGCGGCGCCGGTGAGGGGGGTGACCCGCGGAGGCGGCGGCGCCGAGGCGCTTGACGTCAGCGTTGAAGTCGCCGCCGCTCAGTAATAGAGTGTACGGGCATCCTTTGGGCAGAGGGGAACCATGACCTATTGCGTTGGGTTGATGCTGGATGCGGGCCTTGTGATGCTCAGCGACACGCGGACGAATGCGGGACTGGACAATATCTCGACCTATCGCAAGATGTTCACCTTCGAGCAGCCCGGTGAGCGCGTGATCGTCGTCATGACGGCGGGCAGCCTGTCGGTCACGCAGACCACATTGGCACGCTTGCAGGAGGCGATCGACGATCCCGAAAACATCGTCGACGACGTCATGCAGGCGCCTTCGATGCTGGCGGCGGCCAGAATCGTCGGGAACATGCTGGCGGAAGTGGCCGCCGACCTGCACGAGACGATGGATCGCATGAAACAATCGGTCACCGCCTCGATGATCGTAGCGGGTCAGCGCAGGGGCGGAAACATGCGGACATTTCTGATCTATCCCGAGGGGAATTTCATAGAAGCCACTGACGACACGCCATTTTTACAGATTGGCGAGCATAAATACGGCAAACCGCTCCTGGACCGGGTGGTGACGCCGGCCATGGGCTTGGAAGACGCGCAGAAAGCGGCGTTGCTTTCCATGGATTCGACCCTGCGGTCAAATCTGTCGGTGGGAATGCCGCTGGATCTCGCGGTCATCGAAAAAGACACCTATCGTATCGGATTGCGCCGCCGGATCGAGCGTGAGGACGCCGAGTTTGCCGCCATGTCGCGGGCTTGGTCGGATTCGCTGCGCAACGCTTTCACAAAGATCGTTCTGTCGAGGAGTGCATGATGCGGATCGAAAATTTTCGCAAGAAGATGAAAAGCGGCCAGAGGTTGATCGGCACGTTCGTGAAGACACCCGCTTCGGAACTCGTCGAGATCCTGGCCAAGACGGAGCTCGATTTCATCTGCCTGGATGCCGAGCACGCGCCCTTCGACCGGGCGCGTTTGGACACCTGCCTGGCAATGGGCCGCGCATTGGACTTTCCGGTACTGGTGCGGGTGGCCACCGGCGCTCGGGTCGAGTTTCTGAACGCGCTGGACTGCGGCGCCCTCGGGATCGTGGTCCCGCACGTGGACAGCGCCGAAAAAGCCGCCGCGGTCGCCAAGGCGGCACGGTTCGGTCATGGCGGGCGCGGCTATGCCGGCTCGACGCGCTGGGCCGGCTTCTCGACGCAGACCATGCCCGATCTCTTGCAGCGAAGCTGGAGCGAAACCGTCGTCATCGTTCAGATCGAAGCGCCCGAGGCGGTCGAGGCCAGCGACGCCATCGCCGGGACGGATGGCGTCGACGGGCTGTTCCTGGGCCCGGCCGATCTTTCCGTGGCATTGGGGAAGACGGATCAGAACGCGCCCGAACTGATCTCGGCCATGCAGACCGTCGGACGGGCCGCCAAGGCGCATGAAAAGGCTTACATGACCTTTACGCCCGATGCCGGGAAGGCGGCGGAATGGGCCGCTCATGGCTTTGACATGTTCTTGGTGGCTTCCGACCACGGCTGGGTGGCCCTCGGCGCCAACGCGACGGTCGACGAACTGCGTGAGAGCCGGCGCTGATTCAGCGGCAAGCGCGTGGACGCAGCCGAAGCGCCGTCGTGGCGTCAACGATGCGCCGCGAAATGTGTGATCGTGACGTCAAAAACCCGACGGCGGATCGCTTCGGTTTCCATCATGACCTCGTGCTCGGCGCCTTCTATCCTGCACAGCGTTCCACCGGGCCAATGGGCCACGCGTTCGCCGATTGCCACCGGATCGACGATTCTTTCCCTTGTGCCGAGAAAGACGATCGTCTGAACGGCGGGGGCGGGCCGGCGTGCGAGATCGGCGCATTCCCGTAAAGCCTCAAACATCCAATTGAGGCTTGGACCGCCCAGCCCGAGTTCGGGACGCTGGATCAGATGTGCGCGCATGAAATCGAACATGCCGCGATCGGTGGTCAAGGCATTGCCTTCGAACGGTCGTGACAGGACGTAATTCGCGCCGCTGGTGCCGGGGACGAAACTTTCGGCATGGCCGATCATGCGGCTGCCCCAGCCAATGGCCCAGGCGAATGGCCTGACGATCTTGCTGATCTGGATGCCCCACATCGGAGCGGAAAAGACGGCGGCGTTCACGGGCAATCCATTCAACAGGGCGCGAAGGCCGATGCAACCGCCCATGGAATGGGCCATCAGATACCAGGGTTTTGGCAATTCCAGGCGCTTTGCGGTCTGGATCATGGTTTGCACATCCAGTTGATAGTCGCTGAACGTTCCGATATGACCCAGGGCCGGGTCACTGCACAGGCGGTCGGCAAGACCCTGGCCACGCCAGTCGATGCTGAAGGTCGAATAGCCATGAGCGGCGAATTCGCGCGCCGCCGGTCCGTATTTCTCAATATATTCGGTACGGCCGGGGAACAGAAAAACCGTCCCTTTCGTGCCTTCGTTCCAGATGCCGAGGCGCAATCGCGTTTCGTCCGGGGCGGTCAGCCAGTAGGCCGCGCCTCCTTGGGGCGCCATCGCCATGGCCGTGTAAAGCGGTGCGGTGCGCATCAGCCGATGATCGCGCCCAATTGCATGGCGACACCTATGTCGCCATCGACGTGGAGCTTGCCGGTCATGAACGCCGTCGCGGGATTCAAGTCACCCGACAGGAGCGACCGGAAAGTGTCCGCATCGGCGGTCAAGACGCAATCGGCCTCCTGATCGCCGGCATGTGCGCCCGTAGCATCGATCACCATCGTCCCTTCGTTGCGGATCACGAATTTGACCGAACCGTCGAACCCGCCGCTCAGACGTTCGTTCAACGCGGCCATGGCCATGTTCACCACATCGCTCATCGTCACGCTCCCATAGATTACGACCGGAAGGGCCTGTCCTTTTCTCCGGCATATGCTAAGTCATCATCCATTATGAGACGATCGGTCCAATACTCCAAACAGGTCGTTGCGGCAATCTTGCTGACAGCCGCGTTTTCCGTGCCCCGCGCGGCGGCAGGGGCGGAAGTCGACGCGCTTCTCGAGCGGCTGCAGGCCACGGATGTCCCGGAATGGGAAACGATTGAGGATCAAATCTGGCAGGAATGGTCGAAATCCGGCTCCCCCGCGATGGATCTGCTGCTCAAACGTGGCCGCGATGCGATGACGGAAGGCGATTTCGCGGCGGCGGTCGAACATTTTACCGCCTTGACCGACCATGCGCCGGATTTCGCCGAGGGTTGGAACGCGCGCGCCACGGCTTATTTTTCGCTCAAGCTCTATGGTCCGTCGATTGCGGACATCCAGCGGACATTGACGCTGAACCCCAGGCATTTTGGCGCCTTGAACGGGCTTGGCTTGATGCTTGAAGAGCTTGGATATGCCGCGGATGCGCTGCGCGCCTATCGCGCGGCGGCGAAGCTGCATCCGCACCGACCCGAACTGAAAGAGGCGATCAAGCGTCTTGATCTTCGTGTCGAGGGTATCGATCTGTAATTTCGAAGACCGCCACAACGCAGGACAGGATGCGCGAGCGAGCCCGGGTCACGGCTGTTCTTGGCCCCACCAATACCGGCAAGACACATTACGCCATTGAGCGGATGCTGAGCTACCGCACGGGGGTGATCGGCTTGCCATTGCGCCTTCTGGCGCGCGAGGTCTACGACCGCATCGTCGCCCTTCGCGGGCCGTCGGTCGCGGCCCTGGTCACCGGCGAAGAACGGATCGTACCGGCCCGGGCCCGGTTTTGGGTTTGTACCGTCGAAGCGATGCCGCAGGACATCGATGCGGATTTCATCGCGGTGGATGAAATCCAATTATGCGCCGATCCCGAACGTGGCCATGTCTTCACGGAACGGCTTTTATCCACGCGTGGCTTGCATGAGACGGTGTTTCTGGGCTCGGAAACGATGCGCGAGGCGATTGCAGCCCTGGTCCCCGAGGCGGAATTCCTTCGGCGCGGGCGTTTTTCGGCGTTGAGCTACATCGGGCCGAAGAAGATCAGCCGTATGAGACCGCGTTCGGCCGTGGTCGGATTTTCAGTCGAAAACGTCTACGCGATCGCCGAGCTTTTACGTCGACAGAAAGGGGGCGCGGCGGTGGTAATGGGGGCGCTGAGCCCGCGCACCCGCAACGCGCAGGTCGAGCTTTATCAGAATGGAGACGTCGATTTTCTGGTCGCCACCGACGCCATCGGCATGGGCTTGAATCTGAACATCGACCATGTCGCGTTTTCCTCGACAACCAAGTTCGATGGTCGACGGATGCGGGCGCTGACGCCGAATGAACTGGCGCAGATCGCGGGACGCGCGGGGCGGTATCTGAATGCCGGGACTTTCGGCGTGACCAGCCAGGCGGCCCCTTTGGGCAACGAGGTGGTGACAGCCATCGAGAACCATCGTTTCACACCCTTCAGGAGACTCAGCTGGCGAAACACGCGACTCGACTATGGCAGTGTGGCACGGCTGATCGCCTCGTTAGAGGCGCCCACGAGCAATGCGTGGCTGGTCCGGATGCGCGAGGCGGACGATTTGACGGTGCTCAAGACGATTTCCGAAATGCCCGAGATCGTGCAGCGCGTGCGGGATCCGTCGGCGGTGAAACTGCTTTGGGATATCTGCCGCATTCCCGATTTCCGGGGCATTTCGATAGACGAACACGCTGGATTGCTGGAGCGGATTCATTCCTTTCTGCACGACGGCGGCTGGGTGCCGGAGGATTGGATCGCTCGACAGATCCAGCGCATCGACCGTCCTTGCGGCGACATTGATACGCTAAGCAAACGCTTGGCGTATATCCGCACCTGGACTTACGTTGCCCAGCGCAAGGACTGGTTGGAAGATATCTCCCATTGGCGCGAGGTTACGCGCGCGGTAGAAGACCGGCTATCGGATGCGCTTCACGCGAAGCTTACACAGAGATTTATCGACCGGCGGACCAGCGTGCTGATGCGGCGGCTGAAGCGGAAGGAGGGCTTGGTGGCCAACGTGAACGACAAAGGCGAAGTGGCGGTGGATGGTGAGTTCATCGGTCGTCTGGAAGGTTTCCGATTTCGCCAGGACGCCAGTGCGACGCCCGATGAGGCCAGGACCTTGCGCCAGACGTCGATTGCGGCGTTGCAGCCCGAGTTTCACCTGCGGGCCGACCGATTTTACAACTCTCCCGATACCGAGTTGGACTTCACCGAGCAAGGCGGGCTGATGTGGGGTGAGCATGCCGTCGGCAAGCTGATTGCCGGGGCCGAACCACTGAAACCGCAGGTCGAGGCATTCGTCGATGAAGAGGCCGGCTCGGAGGTCGCGCAAAAAGTGTGTCGCCGCCTGCAGCATTTCATCGACCGCAGGGTGACGACGCTGTTCGAGCCGCTCTTGATGATGGCGCGCGATGAGGCAATAACCGGCCTCGCCCGCGGCTTTGCGTTCCGGGTGACCGAAGCCATGGGCGTGCTGAATCGCGAAACCGTCGCCGGCGAGGTCAAGGCGCTCGACCAGGAGATGCGCGGCAAGCTGCGCAAGCACGGCGTTCGTTTCGGACAGTTCACCATCTTCATGCCTCAGCTTCTGAAACCCGCGCCGACGCGGCTGCGGCTGGTGCTTTGGTCCTTGTACAAGGGTTTTCCCGAGTTTCCCGAAAGTCCGCCGCCGGGTTTGGTGACGATCCCGTCGGTCCCGGATGTGATCGAGGGAACCTATACGATGTCCGGTTATCGCATCGCCGGCAGCCGGGCGATTCGGATCGATATGCTTGAGCGGCTCGCGGACATGATCCGAAGTCAGGATACCCGCGCGGGATTCGAGGCCAATCAGGATATGCTGTCGATTACGGGCATGACGCTGGAGCAATTTGCCGATCTGATGCAGGGATTGGGTTATTCCGCCCGTAAGGGAGAGCGCGAGAAGAAGATCAAAACCGTATCCGATCCGCCCCCCGAGGTCGAGGCGCCGACCGACGGCCCGCCGCCGGAAGCGGATGGCGCGACGATGCCCGGCGCCAAGGAAGGCGAGGATGGCGGGCCGCAGATGGAAGTGTTTTACACTTTCCGCTGGATGGCTTCGAAACGCGCGCACGGCGATCACCACGGCAGCAAAAAACAGAAACGTCCGGATAAGCCCGAGGGCAAGACCAAGGGCCGCAAGTCGCGTGGCGACAAGACCACGCGCGCGCCGAAGACTTTCCAGACGCGTCCACCCCGCAAGGAGAAACCGATCGACCCGGACAATCCTTTCGCAGCGGCCCTGATGGGGCTGAAGACCCAGTAGGCCGCGTTTGAGCGGGATGAGGATCACGCTGCGCTTGGACAAATGGTTGTGGTATGCGCGCTTGTCCAAAACCCGCGGCTTGGCCAGTAGATCGGTGATCGCGGGACATGTGCGGGTCAACTCAGAAAAAGTGCGCAAGCCCGCCTTCGGCGTTGAAGCGGGGGATATCTTGACCCTCATCCAGGGGCGGCGGGTGCGCGTGGTCCGGATATTGGGATTGAACGGTCGTCGAGGCCCCCCGGCCGAAGCCCGCGCACTCTACGAGGAGTTGCCGATCGCCGCCGAAACGGCGCCGGGCGAAGCATCGCTTCGAAAGGGCGGATGCCTGATTGACGAGAATCGTCGCAATCCGAACCACCTCTGCCAGGACCTGCTTGATTGATCCGCTGGCTCGGAATAGGTAGCGATCATCGAAAAAGGATAGGCGTTCCGATGACCTATGTTGTGACCGACAATTGCATTGCTTGCAAATACACCGACTGCGTCGAGGTCTGTCCGGTGGATTGCTTCTACGAGGGGGAGAACATGTTGGTCATTCACCCCGATGAATGCATCGATTGCGGTGTTTGCGAGCCCGAATGTCCGGTGGACGCGATTCGGCCCGATACCGAACCGGACATGGAGAAATGGATCGAGTTCAATCGCAAATATTCCGAACTCTGGCCGGTGCTCGTCACCAAGAGGGATCCATTGCCGGAAGCAGAAGAAAATGACGGTAAGGAAGGGAAACTCGAAACAATGTTTTCGGAAGCCCCCGGTGAAGGCGGCTGAGATCGCAATTGTCCCAAACAGGGACATATATTGAGATGCGAAAAATCCTGTAATTTCCTTTACCCACAAAGGGTTGACCCCCCGCTGCGTCGCAGCGCTTTCCGAATCGTCATTTTTTTTTTATACTTGGCGCAGGCCTGTATGGAATCGCGCCGGCTGGTGAACTGCTTCCCCCGCCAGGCAATGCGAACAGTCAAACCGATGCACCGGACAGCAGCATAGCCGCCCGGACCGTTGTTTTGACGGACGTGAAAAGTGAGGATAACCGCCCAATGAGCATATCGAGAAAATCCGAATTCCACCTGAACGACTATGTCGTGTATCCCGCGCATGGCGTCGGACAGATCATATCGATCGAGGAACAGGAAATCGCGGGTATCGAACTGGAATTGTTCGTCATTTCCTTCGAAAAGGACAAGATGACCCTGCGCGTGCCGACCAACAAGGCCGCCGATGTCGGCATGCGGTCGCTGTCGTCGCCCGACGTCGTCTCGAAGGCCATGGATACGCTGAAAGGCAAAGCCCGCGTGAAACGCGCGATGTGGTCGCGCCGTGCCCAGGAATATGAGCACAAGATAAACTCGGGCGATTTGATCTCGATCGCCGAAGTGGTGCGTGATCTGCACCGCGCCGACGATCAGCGCGAACAGAGCTATTCCGAACGCCAGCTTTACGAAGCCGCGTTGGAAAGATTGACGCGTGAGGTCGCGGTGGTCAGCGGTTCAGATGAAATCGCCGCACAACGCAAGGTGGACGACGTTTTGATTGGTCGCGCGGCCTGAACCACAGGTTTTCCGTTCTTCGCGCCGGCGCGCACGGCCTTGCCTGCGTTCCTCGAAAAAACCGGTTCTCTCACCGATACGCTTTTTCTTCGGTCGCCTTCAGGCAAGCTGTGCGGCAATGACGATCAGAATGACCGTTTCCGCGATTTGTTGCGCGGCGCCAAGAATATCCCCGGTCTGCCCGCCGATCTTGGCGCGTGCGATACGGGTGAAGACATAGACGGCGAGGCTGGCCCAGACCGCGATCGCCAGAGCGAAGAGGCCGGTCAGGAGCAATGCGCCGAGAAGCGCGATCCCCAAGGCCAGAAACATGGTGCTGCGGGACGGGCGCCCGACGCTGGCCGAAAGACCGTCGGCGCGGGCATTGGGCATGTAATGCATGGCAGCCACCATCGTCGATCGGCTGAGCATACCCGTAACGATGAGCGCCGGCAGATATGACCCCACAGTCAGAATCACGCTCAGCGCGCCCCAACGGATCAGGATACCCATGCTCAAGGCAAGCACGCCGTAAGTGCCTATGCGACTGTCCCGCATGATCTTCAGGCGGCGATCCCTGTCCGAGGCGCCCCAGAGTCCGTCGGCGCTGTCCGCCAGGCCGTCTTCATGCAGCGCCCCGGTCACGATCATGCCGATCCCAAGAATCAGGGCCGCAGTCACCGAGACAGGGACACCGAGACCCAGAAACAGCCAAGCGGCCACGCCAAGCAAAAGCGCGATGGCCGCACCGATCAGAGGATAGGCCCAGGCTGCCGCGGCCCCGCGCGCGGGTGCGTCGTTCGCGTCGACAGGCCAGCGGGTCAAGAGACCGGCAGCCGCCGGAATGTCCGAAAGTCTGGCAAGATTGGCATCGAGCATCGCGGTGGCCTTTCTATGGCTTTAAAGCGCATAAAGATTGCATAAAGACCAAGGCTACCATCACAAGACGAGGCTTTCCATGTCCAGCTCCCCTTTCTCGACCTTACTGGAATTTCGCGATTTTCTGAAGGATCTGCCGGGACCGGATCATGCCGCCGCCGCCGCCGCCGCCCGACGCAATGCTCAACTGACCAAACCCTTGGGCGCCCTTGGCCGGTTGGAGGAACTCGCGATCTGGTACGCAGGCTGGCGCGGCGCGGCGCGACCCCGGCTGGAGGCCCCGCAAGCGATCATATTTGCGGCGAATCACGGGGTCGCGGCAAAAGGCGTTTCGGCCTTTCCGGCCGAGGTGACCGCACAGATGGTGTTGAATTTCGAAGCCGGCGGAGCCGCGATCAACCAGTTGGCGCGTGCCTTCGGCACGGAGTTGGACGTGCATGCCCTGGAACTGGATCGTCCCACATCGGATTTTACCCGGACACCGGCCATGAGCGAGGATGAAACCATAGCCGCGCTCGCGACAGGTTATAAGGCCGTTTCGGACACCGCGGATCTGGTGGTCACCGGGGAAATGGGCATCGGCAACACGACATCCGCCGCCGCGCTGGCCGCCGCGCTTTTCGGCGGGCAGGCTGCGGATTGGACCGGTCGGGGTACGGGCGTGGACGATGCGGGGCTGGCCGGCAAGACGCGCGCCGTGGCCGACGGTCTTGCCTTGCATCGCACCGTGCTGGACGATCCTCTACAGGCGATGCGCTGTCTGGGCGGGCGGGAATTGGCAGCGATGGCCGGTGCGATCGTGGGCGCGCGAATGCGACGCATTCCCGTCATTCTCGACGGTTTCATTTGCTCAGCGGCGGCGGCGGTCTTGGAAAAGGCGCAACCGGGTGTGCTGGATCATACCGTTGCAGGGCATCTCTCGGCCGAAGCGGCGCATGCCAAGCTGCTGAAGGTCATGGGCAAGGCGCCCCTTTTGTCGATGGGAATGCGATTGGGCGAAGGGTCGGGCGCCGCTCTGGCCATCGGCGTGCTGAAAGGGGCGATCGCTTGTCATTCGGGCATGGCCACCTTTGCCGAAGCGGGCGTCGACGAACGTCGGTGACCCGATCGGCTTCGGGACCTGCGCGGATGTTCTTTGGCGGGCACGAAATAGGGCATCGGCAAGGACGCTGTCTTGGGAAGAAGGGTCAGGACCGATCCTGAATGACCTTTTCCCCGCGCTTGTTCTCGATGGCGGTGAAGATCTCGGTCTCCATTTCGTTGTTCAACTGTTTCGCGCGCTCCACGTATTCCGGATTGTCGGCAACGGGGATTCCGGGGCGCCAGAGCTCGGCCAGCTCGCGCAAACTCCGCCTGTCGTGCTTGAAGAAGGTGCGTTCATGCTCGGAGGCTTCGTATTTCGAAAGCCCCATGTTTTCGAGCACGTAACGGCCGGCTCTCAAGGAACTGTCGAAAAGTTCCCGCACGATGTCGTCGGCGCCGGCGCGATAGAGTTCGTAGACATGGACCCGGTCACGGGCGCGGGCGACGATGTGAATGTCCGGGCGTTCGCGCCGCGCATGTTCCACCAGCCGGGTCGCCGCCTCTTTGTCGTCAAGGGCCACGACCAGTACCCGCGCCTCTCTCAGGCCCGCCGCATGCAGGAGCTCCGGACGGGTGGGATCGCCGAAAAAACCCTTGAAGCCAAAACGCCGCATCAACTGAATCATGTTCAGATCGTGATCCAGAACCGTGGTCTGAAACCCGGCGGCCTGCACCGTTCGGTTGACCACTTGGCCGAAGCGGCCAATGCCCGCGATAATGATCGGTCCCTCGCTGGCCACATCGTCATGGGGTATATCCTCGCCCGGCTTTTGCATTCGCCTCGACAATATGTCGAAGACGATGAAAAAGAGCGGTGTGAGCAGCATCGACAGGGCGACCACGATGGAAAGCGTCTGAGACAAGCCGGTCGGGATCACCCCTTGCTGAACCGAGAAGCCGATCAGGACAAAGCCGAATTCACCCGCTTGGGCAAGTCCGAGAGTGAACAGCCAGCGATCTCGGCCGCGCATTTTGAAAACGACGGCGAGAGCGAAGAGAACGACGCCTTTGGCAAGCATGAGCGCCAATGTCAACTGGACGATTCGAACGAGATCGTCGGACAGCAGGGAGAAGTCGATACCGGCACCGACGGTGATGAAGAAAAGGCCCAGAAGCAAACCCTTGAAAGGTGCGATATCGGATTCCAATTCGTGCCTGAATTCCGAATTCGCAAGTACCACACCGGCAAGAAACGTGCCGAGCGCTGGCGAAAGTCCGACGATCAGCATCAGGCACGCGATTCCCACCACGATCAGAAGTGCGGTTGCCGTGTATATCTCGCGAAGGCGGGCGTTGTGAATGAAGCGGAAAACCGGATTGGTCAGGTACATGCCACCCAATACGATGGCTGCGACCGCCCCCAGCGTGATCAGCGTGACGCCCCATCCGGGCAGGTTTTCGACCAGCGACAAGGCCATTTCGATCCCGTTCGCCGTCCCGTCATCGCCGCCATGCGCCACACCGGTTGCATACGTGTCGTGGGCTAGTCCGGAAACGGCCAGCAGCGGCAAGAAGGCAAGCATCGGGATCACGGCGATGTCTTGCGTCAGCAGTACGGAGAAGATCGAGCGGCCGCCGCCCGTTTGCATCAATCCCTTTTCGGACAGGGTCTGAAGCACGATGGCCGTCGACGAGAGGGCAAAGATCAGCCCGACCGCCAGACTCACGCTCCAGGTCTGACCCAGGAAGATCATGGTGGCGCCCATGATGATCGCGGTTGTCAGACCGATTTGCAAACCACCGAGGCCGATAAGCCGGTCGCGCATGTCCCAGAGGGCGCGCGGCTCCAACTCCAGACCGATCAGAAACAGCATCATCACGACGCCGAATTCGGCGAAATGCTGAAGATCCTGGGTTTCCGAGCCGACCAGGCCAAGTACCGGACCAATGACGATACCGGCAAGCAGATAGCCGAGGACAGAACCAAGGCCGAGACGCGCGGCGATTGGAACGGCAACGACTGCGGCCGAAAGATAAATCGTGGCTTGAAACAGGAAGTTTTCCATAAAGTCTTTCAGTTTCAGAGGGGCAAGGGCGCGTCGATTTTCATTTGATCCATGACGATCTGGCTTTGCACACGTGCCACGGAGGGATGCGTCAAGAGTACGTCATGAATAAGGCCGTTCAAGGCCGCCAGGTCTTCGCAATAGACACGCAACAGATAATCGGCCTCTCCCGTCAAGGTCCACGCGCCAATGATTTCGGGACATGTGCGCACCAGGCGGGCGAATAATTCGGCCTTATCCGCATCATGGGTGAGCATCTGCACCTGAACGAAGGCTTGCACCGTCAGGCCCACGCGACGAGGATCCAATCGCGCGGAGTAATGACGTATGTAACCCTCGGCCTCGAGCCGTTGCCGCCGCCGCCCGGCCTGGCTGGCCGACAGGTTGAGAATTCCCGAAAGATCCTGAGTCGTCACCTGCGCGTTCACCTGCAAGGCGGCGAGCAGGCGTTTGTCGATTTCGTCAAGCATCTTGCGGAATTCACGCAGCTTTTCGGACAGAGGCTTTTATTCCCGCGTATTCTTATAGATTAATGCAAAGAAATGCGCAAACGTCGCTTGCGACTTGCCTTATCCTGGCGTCGATCAAGGATCAGGAGATGTCTATGGGCCCGTTTCCGCACAATGCGCCAAAAGCTGAAATCACCAAGCACAATGTGGCTGGCACCGATGGCTTCGAGTTTGTCGAATTCGCGCATCCCAACCCCGATGAATTGCGAAATCTCTTCGCTAAGATGGGCTACACCCGAACCGCAATTCACAGAACCAAGGCAATAGAACTCTGGCAGCAGGGGGATATCACCTATATCCTCAATGCCGAACCGGCTTCGATGGCCGCGAAATTCGTCGGTGAACATGGGCCGTGCTGTCCTTCGATGGGCTGGCGTGTCGTGAATGCCGAACATGCCTTCGAACGCGCCGTCTCCAAGGGGGCCACGCCCTATCTTGCCGCGGACAGAACGATGGATGTGCCGGCGGTCGTGGGCATCGGCGGCAGCCTGATCTACTTCGTCGATCAGTATTACGACACCAATCCCTACAACGGCAGTTTCAATTGGGTGTCGAAGGCGCATCCCGAAGGTGTCGGGTTCCATTACCTCGATCATCTGACCCACAACGTTCACAAGGGCAACATGGACGTGTGGTTCAAGTTCTACGGTGATATCTTCAATTTCAAGGAAATCCGCTTTTTCGACATCGAAGGCAAATATACCGGCCTGCTGAGCCGGGCTCTGACCAGTCCCTGCGGCAAGATTCGCATCCCGATCAACGAAGACCGGGGTGAGAAGGGTCAGATCGTCGAATATCTGAAACGCTACAAAGGCGAAGGTATTCAGCACATCGCCGTTGGCGCAAGAGATATTTACGAGGCGGTCGATGAAATCGCGCATCGCGGTCTCGAATTCATGCCCAAGCCGCCCGCAACGTATTACGAACTCAGCCGGGACCGCGTCCATGGTCATCGGGAGCCGCTGGATCGACTGACGACCCATGGCATTCTGATCGATGGCGAAGGCGTGGTCGGCGGCGGCGAGACGAGGATCCTGCTGCAGATTTTCTCGAAAACCGTGATCGGGCCGATTTTCTTCGAATTCATTCAGCGCAAGGGCGATGACGGTTTCGGCGAAGGCAACTTCAAGGCGCTTTTCGAATCGATCGAGGCGGATCAAATCGCGCGTGGCGTGCTTGAGACGAACTGATCGCCGCAGTCCGTCGACACTTTCCACGCCGCGCCCCGTCCGAAGCATCGGTCGAGGTCCGGTTTGCATCCGCAGAAGATCGGAACCGTGCGTCCGGAGCCGGGTGGGCATATAATGCGCCTGCGGGCCGATCAGCCTTTGGGCATTTTCAGGGTCAGGCTGCGGCCGCCTTTTCGGTAATTCAGCGCGTTGCTGCCGATGGCCGCGACGCGCCCGCCATCGATTCGATCACCGACGGATACTTTCACGAACCGGCCCGACGGCAAGCGCACCAGAGCTCTGCGCTTGGAAGGAGAGCCATAGACGCCCACGAGGCTGACCTTGCTAAGTCTGATACCGTCTGGAATCGTAGCTTGCCGGGCGACCGATGCGCGCGTCGGCAGGACCGGACCGTCGTTCGAGGCGGCTCGAGGAAAGGCCGCGGCGGTGGAACTGGTCTGAAGGGATCGCGATTTCTCGACGATTCGCTGAAAATCCCCGGGCCGTTTCAACGGCATATCGGAGGTCAGCATCGCCAATTCCGATACACGATCCGCATCGTCGCCATTGGCGGTCGCGGCGGCTTCGGCGAGGGTCTGCTCGGAGACCGGGCGCGGCATGGGACGCAACCGGGACAATTCGGCGCGCGTCAACCCGCCGAAGCGCAGCCGCTCGGATATTTCCTCGAGATCCGCCGGGCGCGGCAACGGACGAAGCCGGAGGGAGGATTGAGGCGGCGCGGTCAGCCCCTCCGGTCGGGCGACAGGTTCGACCGGCGGCCGACCGGCGAAGACCAAAGCCCCCTCCGGCGTCAGCGCCCCTTCCGGCGTCGCCCTGACGAATCCGCGC
This sequence comes from Pseudomonadota bacterium, assembly GCA_039195495.1. Classification (GTDB taxonomy): domain Bacteria; phylum Pseudomonadota; class Alphaproteobacteria; order Rhodobacterales; family Rhodobacteraceae; genus JBCCVK01. Next base: position 1,808 of record JBCCVK010000003.1, on the reverse strand, counting down.
TCGTCAAGGATGAACCGGGTTCCGGGAGGAGGAGGGGCCTGCATGGGGCTTGGCCGGTAATCCGACATGAGACCGTCGACCTCCGGCAGCGCGATGGCATCCCGTAAGGCGACCGCCTGATCGATCGAGGCGATGTAGACGCTGAATATCTCGGTTTCCGGCGGAACCGCGGCCTGTACCGGCGGCAGTTGCCAAACACCCGTTTCGACATAGGCAGTTTCGGCGGTTTCCGCGGTCAAGGGAACAGCGGGCGTTTCTTCAGATTGCGCCGTCTCTACCAGGGATTGCGCATTCGCATCCTCGTCGGTCAGAAGAAGGTCGGCAACGCTGCCCGGTTCCGGCGACAAGGCAGCCATTTCGATGACCTCGTCGGCGGCGGCCTCCTCGGTCGGGGTGGGCACCATCATCGGCTGATATTCTTGTTCGAGGACGACTTGCCGAGGCTCCTCTGCGGAGAAGACCCGCGCCACCGTATCTGGAAGGTGCAACGAGGACCATGCGGCGATCAAGACCAGGACCACCAGCAGGATAAGCGTCAGAATGAGCCCGAGACGTCTGCGATTGGGCGGCGCGGATTTGCGGGCGCCGAACAGCGTCATCTGTTGCGGTTCCGAGAGCGTTTTTTCGAGCACGGGCTTGGCGGACCGAATCGAACCTTCGATGGGCGGTGCGCCTAGCTCGGGCGCAGGCGCCGAAAGCCTGGACCGTGCGGGCGACGGCAGCGGTACGATTTTCCGGGCGGACATGTCGTCCGGTTCGGTCTCGTCCGCATGTGTCGTTTTGCCGTCGAGTGATGCCGCCGGTGTCATGTCGTCCGGTTCGGCCATCACGGAAATCGGGTTCAGACGTGATTCCCGATGTGACAGGGCCGCCCCGGGCGCGCGCGTACCTCCGTCCGTGCGTCGCGTACAGAACGCCGGGATGGATTCGGATTCGGCCCCCGCAAGGGTATCCATATCCGGCTCCGTCGCCGTCCCCGGCGTTTCGCCGGGATCGTTTGCCGGTCGTTCCGCCTGATCGAAGATGACCATGGCCGTCCGATCCGGCTCTACGGTCGCGCCATGCAAAAAATCGGCCGCATGATCGGTTTCGCCGAAAAACGCCTCGCCCGTGAACGCGGCGTCCCGTGGTGCGTGCGCCGCGAAGGATACGGGGTTAAATCGATGTTCCATCGCAAACGCTTCGGCTTCCCGCAACGTTTCACGCGCTACGACAGCGATATGCGCCCTATCGCCGTCCGTCTGAAAGTCGAACACGAGATCGGCGATGTCATAGGGGGTCATTCCCTCAAGCGCGCCGCGGATCTGAGTTTTGCGTTCCCCTTCCGAGGGACCGGGTGCGGCCACGGTCGTATAGAGGATTTGCGTGGCTGGAAGCATCAGCTTGGTCGATATGCCGGCCTTGGCAAGCGCAGCCGCGGTCTTGTGCAACATGGCCAGTTCGCCTGCAAGATCGGTGCTTTCCAAAGAGACCGCACCAACTTCATGCCAAGCCGACCTGCCACGATGGAACAGGCCGATGCCCGTATGCGAAAGATCCAAGGCGAAACCGGGTTTCATGCAACAAGCCCAGCACAGACGATTTTCTTTCGGCGGTCGCGACCAGGCGCATGCCGATCCATTCTATCCCTATAGCAGGTTTTCGCCCATGAAAAGAGAAGGATGGCCAACCTTCGAAAGGTGCTTCAGTAAGAAGCGGGAAAACAAATCAGGAGATACGCGATGCGTGGTTTGATATGGGTGATGGCTTTTTTGACGGTCGTTCCGGCGTGGGCCGGGGATACCCCTTCAACCCTTACGGTACTGGGA
>JBCCVK010000002.1:0-20565 GCA_039195495.1 Pseudomonadota bacterium | reverse complement strand
CCCGAAAAGCGATGCGGCCGATCGCGCGTGCAGAAGGCGGGCCGCCGCGAAAACCCCGATCATCATTCCCGGAAACGTCGCCAGCACCGTCAAAGTCCGCCAGGGGCTTGCCGCCTCGGCCATGTCGGATATCCAGCCCATGAAGCCAGGGGCATCGGTGACAAGCGCCAAACCGGCGAGGATGGCCGCCGCGCACCCGGCGTAGACGAACAGGATGACCGCAGCTCCGAGCGGCAGCCGCCAGAGTTGCGCCCGCCGCCGCGCCGGCGCGACGAAACTCTCGAACGCTGGATTCATCGCTGGCTCCCGCCCGATATGCGGTGGACCATAATCACGGCGCCGAAGCGGAGCAATCCCCGCTTGTGCTGCGGGGCGGGGTCGCTTATTCCAGCGTAAACCGGAATTCGAGGAGGATGGTCCTCATGCTCAAGCGTCCGTTCGACAAGTCGAGGCTGCCAAGCCGTCACGTGACCGAAGGTCCCGCTCGAGCGCCGCATCGGTCGTATTACTATGCAATGGGGCTGAGCGAGGAAGAGATTCACCAGCCGCTGATCGGCGTAGCGACCTGCTGGAACGAGGCCGCCCCCTGCAACATCGCGCTGAACCGCCAGGCGCAAGCCGTCAAGCTGGGCGTCAGGACGGAGGGAGGGACCCCCAGGGAGTTCACCACGATTACCGTCACCGACGGAATCGCGATGGGGCATGAGGGTATGCGCTCGTCACTGGCCAGCCGCGAGGCGATCGCCGATACGGTCGAATTGACCATGCGGGGCCACTGCTACGATGCGATCGTGGGTCTCGCGGGATGCGACAAGTCGCTGCCGGGCATGATGATGGCGATGATCCGGCTGAACACGCCGGCGGTCTTCCTCTATGGCGGCTCGATCATGCCGGGTCGGTTGAAGGGCGAGGACGTGACCATTCAGGATGTGTTCGAAGCCGTCGGCCAGCATCAGGCGGGCCATTACTCGGACGCGCAACTCGCCCTGCTCGAACGCGTGGCCTGCCCGAGCGCCGGCGCCTGCGGGGGGCAATTCACGGCCAACACCATGGCCTGCGTGTCCGAGGCGATCGGTCTGGCCCTGCCGAACAGTGCGGGCGCGCCCGCGCCCTACGAAAGCAGGGATCAATACGCAATCGCTTCGGGGCGGGCGGTGATGAGCCTGGTCGAGCGGAACATCCGGGCACGGGACATCGTGACCCGCAAATCGCTTGAGAACGCGGCGCGGGTCGTGGCATGCACGGGGGGGTCGACCAATGCCGGTTTGCACCTGCCAGCGATGGCGCATGAGGCGGGTATCGAGTTTTTCCTTGAAGACGTATGCGACATCTTCAAGGAAACGCCCTATTTCGTCGATCTGAAGCCGGGAGGGCGGTATGTGGCCAAGGATCTTTACGAGGCTGGCGGCGTGCCGGTGGTGATGAAAGAGCTGCGCAAGCTGGGCTTGATTCACGAGGAGTGCATGACCGTCACGGGCAACGCCATCGGTGAGGACCTGGACAAAATCGAGCGCGAGGCCGACGGCCGGGTGATCCATTCGATCGGGGCGCCGATCACCAGGACCGGCGGCGTGGTCGGTTTGAAGGGCAACCTGGCCCCGGAAGGGGCCATCGTGAAAGTGGCGGGCATCCCGCCGGAGCTGCAAATCTTCAAAGGCGCCGCCCGCGTTTTCGAATGCGAGGAAGACGCCTTCGCCGCGGTTCAGGCGCGCAGTTATCAAGAAGGCGACGTCATCGTCATCCGAAACGAGGGCCCTGCGGGTGGGCCGGGCATGCGTGAGATGTTGGCGACCACCGCCGCCATCTCGGGCCAGGGCATGGGCAGGAAGGTGGCGCTGATCACCGATGGCCGGTTTTCGGGTGCCACGCGTGGCTTTTGCGTGGGCCATGTCGGTCCCGAAGCCTGCCACGGCGGACCGATTGCCCTTTTGCGGGATGGTGACGTCATCACCATCGATGCAATCAAAGGCGAAATCACCGTCGCGCTCAGCGATGAGGAACTCGCCCGACGCAAGGAAACCTGGTCCGGTCCACGCAAGACGATCTATGCCTCCGGCGCGTTGTGGAAATATGCGCAGCTGGTGGGTGAGACGCGTAAAGGGGCGGTGACGCATCCAGGCGGTGACGCGGAAGCGCACGTCTATATGGACCTGTGACGGCCGGCCTCTTTCACGGAGCGGCTGCAGCGGCGTTGTGTCTGGCGCTTGCCGGTTGCGGCGATGAATCGCGCAGCGATGCGGAAAACGCCTGGGCACGCCGGTCCGCGCCGCAACGGATCGCGGTGGGGGACGGGAATGTGGTCATCGCCGGGCCCCGGGGATATTGCGTCGATCTTGGCGGTACGCGCCATGGGCCGGAAACGGCCTTTGTCCTGATGGGGAATTGCGCCGCGCTGATCAGGGACAAGACGGCTCCGCAGCCATGGGTGCAGGCCCTTCTGGCCGCTTCGATCGCCAAATACAGCCCGCGCGCCCAGACGACGGGCGACGCGGAACGGCTGGATCGGTTTTTCCGGTCGCCGCAAGGGCGTGCGGCCCTGAGTCGTGTCGGGCGCGCCGAAGATATCGAGATTCTGGACAGTTTCGTTCGTGACGACACTTATTTCCTGCGTGTCCGGGATGCGGGCGGTTCGGCAAAGGCCGGTCTCGGCGCCGAACATTGGCGCGCCGTGATGGTGGTCAACGAACATCTCGTCAGCCTGTCCGTCACGCCCTTGGCCTCCTCCGGCGACAATCCGCAGGCCGGCTTGACGGTGGTTTCGCAATTCGCCGCCAGTGTGCGCGGAGCGAGTGCAATTGCGCCCGGCGGCTCTGCCATGCGTGGTGCAGGCGCCTCGCCTCCATCCGAAAGCGCGGCCTCGCGCGCGCGGCCGGCCCGGAACGATGGCGAAGGATTGCCGGAAAGTACGTGAGTGTTCAGCCGTTTGCTTGGATGAAAATTTCCAATATGGCACTATTGTCGAAATCGATACGGGACGGGCAGGATCACGGATGCTGGCACGCATCAGGGAACGGATCAATCTCAAGCGGCACAAGGCCACTCAGCGCGCCTGGGAGAATGCGGTCCGGCTTGCCTCCGAACGCGCGCCCGACCAGCTTCGCGTGCTAAGCGGATATGCCAGACAGCAAAAGACGCAGCTTGAGCGCATAATCCATCTGTTGGATTCCAAGCTGATGCTGCCGTTGATCGCGGCCGACGCCATCCGCAAACCGATGTATTGCGATTGGGCCTATCGGCCCGAAATCTGGCGGGGACCATTGGCCTTGCATGGTCTGGCAGGAGTGGACAGCCAGACGATGTTCGGCGACGAGACCACCGTGTTTCACGACTGCCAGACCAGCGAGTTGACCCTGCGTCAGTCGCGCAACACGCAACAGACGGCTCTGGCGCCATTCGGTCTGCGGATGGATGTCTTCTGTTTTGACGGCAGTTTCCTGTCGCTGGCGATCGATCTGCCGCAAGAAGCCGCGCAGGGATTGAAGATGACCCATGTCCTGCGCGTCAGCACGATCATGGAGATCGAAAAACCGCTGGAGATTTTCGTGCGGCTGAACATTCGGCACGGCCCGAACACCGAACAAATCGTGCGTGAGATGCCGTTGAAGGAAGGGGAGATGATGGTCGAGTTTGACCTGGCTTACGTCAAGATCAACGAGCGCCGGTTGGAGCGGATGTGGCTGGATCTTATCTTCGAACGACCCGCGATGAATCAGATCGTCATACGCGATCTGACGCTGACCCGACGACCGCGCGCGGAACTCTGAGGAATATGGCATGAGTGAGATGACGCTGACCAAGACCCGCTTGCAGGCCGGTATATGGGAGGGTGTCCTGTCCCTCGGCAAGGAAGCGTCGTCCGTTCCCGAGATCGAGGTGACACTGTCCGACCAGCCGATCGAGAATGTCGAACTGCACGAGAACGGCGCGGCGGACCGGTGGGTGGTCCGCGTCCCGATCGAAGCGGCGAAGCTGACCGAGGGCGTTCAAACCTATCTCATCAGCGACAAGCGCACCGGCGCGCGGCTGAACAGTTTCACCGTCATGACCGGTGATGCGATCGAGGATGACCTGCGCGCCGAGGTCGCATTGCTGCGGGCCGAGTTGGACATGCTGAAACGCGCCTTTCGCCGCCATTGCCTGGTGGAGACGCATTGATGCGCCGCCCGTTCCGGTCTTTCGCGTGCGTTCGAAGGGCGCGCGTTTCGGGAGGGCGAGAGCCATGTCGGAAAGGCGGCCCGCGACGGGGACGTGTCCGGAGGTGATCGTATACCGGACCGGATCATCCCGGAATGACGGCGAGAAGGCTGTAAGAGGCGGATAAAAGCGCGCGCATGTCTGTCTCTGCCGGCCGGAGCCGTCTCGATCGTGTTATGCCCCACCGGGATTTTCAGCCACGATGCGGCCGCTGACGGCCATGCCCTTTCGGGCAATCGGCGGTTTTCGAAAACGGGCCGCCACACCGTCGCCGCGTCATGGACGATCCGTGACATTACCCCGGTATTGTCCGACGCGAACCTTATTCCCGCCTGATTTCGCAACGATCCTGCCGTCGATGAAAGGGGCTGTTGGCGAAACGGGTGTGAAATGGACCGATTGACTGAGATGGAAGCGTTCGCGACCGTGGTGGATCGCGGCGGGTTCACCGATGCCGCGAGAAAGATGGGCATTTCGAAAAGCGCGGTATCCAAGCATGTTTCTTCATTGGAGACCCGACTAGGCGCGCGTCTGCTGAACCGTACGACACGGCGGGTCAGTCCGACGGAGATCGGTCTTGCGTATTACGACCGGGCACGCCGCGTCTTGAACGATGCCGGCGAGGCGGACGCGCTCGTCACCTCGATGCAGTCGGCGCCGTCGGGTTTGCTGCGTATTTCGGTGGCGACGGATTTCGGCGTGAACCATCTTTCACCGATCCTGGGTGAATTTCTGAACGCCTATCCGGACATCACCGTCGACATGGTGCTGAACAACCGATTCGTGGAACTGATCTCGGAAGGGTTCGACATGGCGATCCGCGTGGGCGAGTTGGAAGACAATACCCTGCGCAGTCGCAAACTCGCCGAAACGACGCGCCGGATGGTCGCAAGCCCGCAATATTTCGAGAAATTCGGCCGCCCGCGGAAAATCGACGCGCTCGCCGATCACAAACTGCTGCATTACTCCAACCGGACAAACGGCAATGTCTGGAAGCTGACCGCCCCCTCGGGAGAGAGAAGGCAAATTCGCGCGGCGGGATGGCTGACCGTCAATGACGGGCAATCCTTGTTGAATGCCGCAATCGCCGGTCTTGGAATCGCGTATCTCCCCCGCTTCCTCTATCGGGAGGCCATGGAGGCCGGTCAAATCGAGGAAGCCATTCCAGATCTGCCGATCGAGAGGCTGGGGATCTGCGCGGTCTATCCCCCCGGCCGCTTCACGCAACCCAAAGTGCGGTGTTTCATCGATTATCTGCTCGAGCGTTTCGCAAGAAAAGGCGCGATGCTCTAGGGTCCGTTGCGCTTCACTTTGAGTTCAGCGGCGCGGCCGTCATCGACCCCGCCGCGGCCTTCCAGGCGCATCTCGATGGGGATGCGCCGGAATATATCATCAGCGGCCGCTGACCGTGGTTGCCAGAGCGGGGAAGCGCACGATCCTATAGATGCCTTTCGAGGCATCCTCTCCACCATTCAGGGGGGGCGAGCGATGCAATTCGTTGACGGTGGCGTAGACAAATCCGTCCACGCCGATCGAAAAACCATCCGGCCAGGGCAATTCATCATCGGACTGATAAAGCACCTCGTAACTGCCGTCCGGCTTTGTGACGCCGATCGCATTGTCCGTCATGGCGGTGATATAGACATTACCGCCGGCATCCACCGTCGAACCGTCCGAGATGGGTTTGTCGCCATAGCGCTCTACCCGGGTTTCCAGCTCGGCATCGGACAGGCTCTCATTCAATAGATCCACGACACGCACGCGGTACATCGCACTTGCCGTCATCGGCGCGAAATAAACCCAGGTGTTGGTCGGATCGACAGTGATCGGATTGATGCCGATCTTCGCCGGGCTGCCGTCGAGCTTGATTTCCCGGCCGTCGATGACCATTGGCATGTCTTCGGGTATGGTGAATTTCGATCCCTCCAACACGCGGCGCCCGCGGCCGGTATCCAGATCGATGACGATAATGGCCGAATTGGCACCATCGCCGGTGTCCGAGATATAGATCGCCTCATGATCCCGGTCCACGGCCAGGTCGTTCAAAAAGGATGTCGGTCGCGCCACCGGTTGCCCTATATAGTAGATGGCATGCAGCTTTTCGGTATTGGTGTTCCAGCCGACGACACGGCCGGTTTGATGTTTCCCCTGCCCGTCGAGCATCCAGAGGATGCCTTCGCGGTCGGCGCGCAGACCCAGAACGCCATTGAGCCCATCCGCGTCTTCCTGCGGCGCCCGCGCCCAGGTTTCGCTCGGATACGGTTTTGTGGTGCCGTCCGGCATCACCTCCACGACACGAAGTTCAGGGCCGTAAAATTCGTGAACTGACATAAACATCCGACCGTCCGGGCCGATGGCCAAGTTGCCCGGAGGTATGGATTCTTCAAATTGCAGATAGGTTTCCAGCCCGGTTGCGAAAGCCGGAGCGCCCAGCATGCAGACAGCGCAGATGAATGCCAAGAGTCGCTTCATTGTCCCCTCCTTATTGACATTGCAGCGCTAGCATTTGAAAAATCCGTCGTAAATCGCTCAATAATTGAAACCTGTGTTCGATGTTTTCTAAATGTATGGCGTGAACGACCTTCTGACATTCGTCGCGGTCGCGAACACGGGTGGTGTGTCCTCGGCCTCACGATCGCTGGGCATTTCCGTCGCGACAGCCAGCCACCGGATCGCGAAGTTGGAGGGCGCGCTCGATCTTAAGCTCTTTCATCGCAACAGCCGGTCCGTGCAGTTGACCGGGGAAGGGCGGATATTCCTGGAACGCGTTGAGCCCATTCTCGCGGAACTTCGTGAGGCCGAGTTGGAGGCGGGCAGCGGCACGGGAAAGCTGAAAGGCCATCTGCGCGTCACCTTGTCCCCTTGGATTTTATCCCGCTTTATCATGCCTTTCATCGATGAATTCCTATCCGACAATCCGGAGTTGAAAGTCGAGTTCCTGGCGGTTGATCGATACGTGTCCCTGGTGGAAGAGGGCGTGGACTGCGCCATTCGTGTCGGGGTTCTCGCCGACAGCGCTTTGACCGCGCGGAAGCTTTGCGCCAACAATCGGATCATATGTGCCGCGCCGTCCTTTTGTGAAAAGCACGGAACGCCAGGATCAATCGACGATCTGCGCGATGCGCGTTGGGTATGTTTGCCCTGGCAAACGCGATTTGAAATATCGGATGCCACGCGACGAGCGCGTCAGCTGGTCATTCCCAATAAAATTTCGGTATCGAGTTCAGATATGCTGACGGAAGCTGCCGTTCAGGGGCTTGGAGTGGCGGTCAAGTCGCGTTTGGCGATCAAGAAGGAGTTGGAGAACGGCAGCCTTCGCGAGGTCATGCCTGGGCGTCTCAACTCGTCCGATGCGCCGATTTCGTTCGTGTACGGCAATGGTTCGAGAGCCGGACGAAAAGTTCATGCCTTTTCCGAACTAGCGACGAAAGCCTTCAGTCTCGAAAGGGAATATCCAAGGCGAAAGGGCTGTGGTTGATGCCCTGAAATCTCGCTCAACGTTAAAGACTGACCCGTTTTTGCATCGGGAACAGGCGCTGGTCTGCTTGCACCGAATGGGTCGGTTCGAATGCTGGTACATGATCGCGGTCGTTTATGGATCCCGGGACCGGACTGGTCCATTCACCGACGGATGGTCGCCGCGCCGCGACAGAACATAAGGCGATCCCGTCCTGTCGACGGGTTCGCCTTTCATGCGTCAAAAGAGCGGCCGGAGGGACGCGTTCCTTGCGGTTCCGGCGCTTGGGCTTGCGGACAGTCTTCCGGACGTCGTTCGAAAGTCAACGCCTGGCGTCTCCGCGCATCTCCCGGTGGCTTCAGCCCGGGATGGTCCGAGGAAAGACATGCCCGGCCGTCGGCCAGGCCAGGCGTCTGCCGGCGCGGCCATTGTCGTGCATTCTCGATCCCGCTACAATCCGCCGCCAGGCATCGTATGGAAGGGCTGTGAGAAGGGATGGAACGGTTTCAATCCATCGGCAATCTTCTGCCCGCACATCGTCAGGCCGGCGGGAACGCTCAAAGGCGCGGCGATCTTGTCGGAAAAGCCGCAGGATCGGTCAGCAGCCCCGGCGGCGCACGGCTGCTCATGCGGGGGCTGGAAGTTCTGTCGGCGATCGGTCGTGCCCGCCAGCCGATGTCCTTCGGACAGATCGCCACCGCCACCGGACTGCCCAAAGCCACGCTGTCTCGCATTCTCCGCGCACTTTTGGAGCAGAATTTCGTGGCGCTGGGCGCAGCAGGCAGAACCTATCGGCTTGGAAACGCGCTCCACGATCTTGCGGCCGGCGATCCCGTGGCGCGCGCGCAGCATGCCACCTTGCAGGATGAAATCTATCGTCTTGCCGACGAATTGGAACAACCGATCTGGTATTGGGTCGTCGAGGGGGTCGGCATAAGACCCGTCGAGGAAGTGTTGCCGTTCGGCATGGCCTCGCAGGGCCGTGCCCGCCAGCCATGCCGGCTGGACGGGGCGGCGGGCGGCCTTGCCGTTCTGGCCGCGATGGAAAGCTCGATTCTGTCCGCGGTTCTGGCACAGCTCAAAGCGGGCGATCCCGCGCCGCCTCCCACATTGTCATTGCAATTGGGATTTGCCGTTTCGACCGGTTTCGCCACGGCCCGATTACAACCCGAGGCAAATCCCGACGCGCCGGGTCCGGATCCCGAGTCCTTCGAGGTGGCGGCCGCCGTTACCGACACCTTCGGGGCGCCGGTGGCGGCCCTTTCGGTCGTCTGCGCCGGCGATTTCACGTCGGAGGCCGAACGCCATTACATCGGCCGCAGGATAGCCTTCGCCTGCCGCAGGGTTTCCCACGGGACCGCAGCCGGATTGCGCCGCCGCGATGTCGTCCGGCGGGCACCGAAGCCGGACAGCCGCATGGCGGGCAAACATGCGCTTCCCGTGGCGATCGCGGGCACTGGCGATCAAGTCGGCTCCAGCCCCTGTTGGGACGACGCTTCCAGGCAGCTATTCTGGATCGATAGTCTGGGGGGCGCCATCAACCGCTATAGGCCCGAATGTGACGGAAAGGCCACGGCTTCGGTTTCGGCAAGAGATCGCAAGGCGATCAGCCGTTTCAGTTATCCCGAACTTCCGGGGGCCGTCGCGCTCTGTCAGGGCGCGCGCCTGCTGGCCGCATCGCGTGACGGAATCGTCCTGATCGATCCGCAGAAGGGATCGAAAACCGTGCTTTGCGACCCGGAAGCCCATGATCCCCTGCGCCGGTTCTCCACGGCCAGGATCGGTCCGGATGGACGTTTCTGGGTCGGATCGCTCAGGCCGGTTCCCGTGGCCGGTCTGGGGCAGGGCCGTCTATACGTCCTGGGACGGGATGGCCGCATCACGCGTGTGCTCGATCTCGAACGCGGGGCGAAGGGGCTGTGCTGGAGTCCGGACGCCAGCCATCTCTATCTCACCGAAGCAGGTTCGAAGTCGATCCTGCGCTATGAGGTGAACGAAAGGACCGGCAGGCCACAGAATCCCCGGCGTTTCATCACCCATGACGGGGATGGAACACCGAACGGTATCGCCATGGACAGCGCCGGATGTCTCTGGGCGGCGATCTATGGCGGCTGGCAGGTCCGGCGCTACGATCCCAAGGGACGCCTGATGACCGCCATCGACATGCCCGTTCCTTTGCCGACGGGCGTTTGCTTCGGGGGCGCGCGACGGCAATACCTTTTCATAACGACCTGCCGGCTTCATGTCCCGCCGGCGGTGCTGGTCGAGGCGCCGGCCTCGGGCGCATTGTTCCGCCACGCGGTGGACACGCCAGGCGTGTCGGAACGTCCGTTCCGGTTGCCGCGTGGCGGATCCATTTGATTCGTTCCATCTGGTGAAACGATTTCACGCTCTGCTTTGCCGGTATCGGTCAAGGTTCTAAAATCACGCGGAAGAATATGCGCGACAGACCAAACCAAGCCGCACCGCCGTCGAAAAGGGGGAGAGAATGATCGACATATGGGAGACAGTCGGGAGAGGGCCGGGAAACAGCGGAATGATCGTCGCCGGTCTCGCCGCGTTCCTGGCGCCGCTTGCCGGGCAGGCGGGGGAGACGATCTCGATCGCGGCGCTCGTCGAGCCGCCCTCTCTCGACAGTGCCAACGCCTATAACGCCAACAGCCGCACCGTCATGGGCAATGTCTATGAAGGTCTGGTCGGGCGCGACGGCGTGGACAACGGCTTCGTGCCGGAACTGGCGACATCTTGGCAGCAGATCGACGACAGAACCTGGCAGTTCACCCTGCGCAAGGGGGTAAGGTTTCACGACGGTTCCCCCTTCGACGCGCCCGCGGCGGCGGCGGCCCTGGCTTGGGTCTGGAGCAAGGACAACGGCTTTCAGATCCGCGCCCTGGGGGGGCCCGAAATGACCTTCGAGGCCAAAGCCGACCATCTGCTCGAAATCCGTACGGACGCTGCCGATCCGCTGCTGCTGACGCGTATGTGGCAAACCTATGTCCCGTCCGCCGAGCATATCCGCAACCATCCCGAGCAGTGGGGACAGGTGGCCGTCGGAACCGGCCCCTACAAGGTCGAGACCTGGATCCGGGGCACCTCGATTACGCTTGCGGCCAATCCCGACTGGTGGGGAGACGGCTCTGCGGACGCGTACGGACGGATGCAATACGACACCGCGACGTTCCTGTTCCGCCCCGAAGCATCGGCCCGCATCGCGGCGCTGCGGGCCGGCGAGGTCGATTTCGCGGAACGTCTGCCGGGCGAGTTGTGCAAGGCGTCGCTGGGCGGGAACTGCATAGAGAGCCCGGACAACACCTCGACCTATCTGCGCCTTGACAGCACCAATCCGGTGCTTGCCGATCGCCGGATCCGGGAGGCGATCTCACTGGCGGCAGACCGCGAAACCATGGGCGAGGTGCTTTTGGGCGGGGCCGCGCCGGCTCGGATGATCGTCGGACCTTCCGCAACCGGATACAATCCCGATCTGCCGCCGCTGCTTTACGACATGGAGCGGGCGAAGGCCCTGGTCGCCGAGGCCAGGACCAGTGGCGTACCCGTGGATACGACGCCATTGAGGATCGCCACCATGTCCGGCGGTTTCGTGGGCAACTCCGACATTATGGAAGTCATGCTGGAATCTCTCAAGCAGATCGGCCTGACCAACATCGGCGCCGAAGTCCTTGAGCGTGGTCCGGCCTGGCAGGATGTATTCATTCATGCCCCCCGACCGATCGATCCGGCCCGCGGCCTGATCGCGCTGCACAAGCATACGAACGACCCTTACGACTTCGCGTCGACCGTCAGCGCCTTTTATACCTGCAACGGCAGGTTGTCGGTGGCATGCAATCCCGAGATCGATGCGCGCATCGCCGAAGCCGTCGGTCTGGTCGGAGCCGCACGCCAGGAGGCCCTGGCGGCAATCGCCAAGCTGGCTTACGACGATCTGTGGTACGTGCCGCTGCATCTCGAGGTGCGCTTCCATGGCGTGTCGGACCGTATACGCTTCGAGCCGCCGAAGCATGCGGGCATCCGTCTGACCGACATCCGCCTCAATCGGTGATCATGTCGGCAAGCGGCATCTTCGTCCGGTTTGCCCGGATGAGGATATCGCGGATGACGGAGGAGGAGAACCCGAGTGGGCCCGTATGTTCTGCGCCGTCTCGTGCAATCCGTTTTCGTCGCGGCCGCCGTTCTGATTTTGGTGTTCCTGGTCGGCCATGTGATCGGCGATCCGGTCGACATGATGCTGCCGGCCGAAGCGTCGGAAGAACTGCGCGCCGATCTGCGGGCGAAATACGGTTTCGATCGGCCATTGGCCGCTCAGTTCACGGCTTTCGTTCAGCGCGTCTTGTCTGGTTTCGGCAACTCGCTCTGGCAAAAGGCCCCGGCGCTCGAGATCGCTCTGACGATGATCGTGCCGACGTTCTATTTGACCATCAGCGTTTTGATCCTGTCCGTTCCATTGGCGATCGCATTGGGAACCTGGGCCGCGCTTCGAGCCGGATCCTGGGTCGATCGCAGCGTGACCGTGATCACCTTGGGTGGCATCTCGACGGTGGATTTCTGGCTTGCTCTGCTTTTGATCATCGTCTTCGCGGTGCAGTTGGGATGGCTGCCGACATCGGGCTACGGCTCTCTTGCGCATCTCGTCTTGCCGACCCTCGCCCTGTCGTACCGGTCGGTCGGGCGCATGGCCCAGATCACCCGTAGCGCCATGCTGGACGAGTATTCCATGCCTTATATCCATGTCGCACGCGCCAACGGCATTCCCGAATATCGGGTATTCCTGCATGCGCTGAAGAACGCGGCGATTCCGATCCTGACCATCGCGGGGGATGAAATGGCAATGCTGATGGGGGGCGCCATTGCCATCGAAACCGTGTTTGCCTGGCCTGGAATCGGCCGTTTGCTGGTGCAGGCGATCTACCATCGTGATCTTTTCCTGATCGAGGCCGTCGTCTGCGTGATCGTCGTGATCATCATCCTGATAAATCTGATCATCGACCTCGCTTATGCGTGGCTCGATCCCAAGCTGCGATATGAGTGAGGATCGGGGATGACCCATGATACCGCCGTCGATGAGAGCGCGGGCCATGGACAGACCGGGTCCGACGCCGCGCCGTCCGACCGGCCTGGCATCCGGATATTCGTCCGGGCGTTGCTGCGCGATCCGGTCACCCTCGCCGCGTTGATCTTCATGGTGCTCCTGGTCGCGATGGCCGCGTTCCCCGAAGCGTTCGCGCCTTACGATCCGACCGCGCAATCGCTCAGGATGCGGAATTCGGCACCGCTCACCTGGCCGGCAGAGGGGGCGCTCCATCTTCTGGGAACGGACACACTTGGCCGCGACATCCTGAGCCGCATCATTCATTCCGCGCGGGTTTCCTTGCTGGTCGCCTTCTTCGGTGTCCTCGTGGCCGGTCTGATCGGCGTGTCGTTAGGTGTCGTGGCAGGTGTCTTGCGCGGCATGGCCGACGATGCCATCATGCGTCTGGCCGATCTGCAACTGGGCTTTCCGTTTCTGATGCTGGCCCTTCTGGTGCTATACGCGCTCGGTCCGAGCCTGGTGAACATGATCCTGATTTTCGCGATCGTTCGCTGGCCCGTCTACGCCCGGGTTGCCAGATCCATGGCGCTTTCCCTGCGCGAGGCACCCTATGTCGAGGCGGCGCGGGCCATTGGCGCCTCGCGCTGGCGCATCATCCGGCATCACATCCTGCCGAACATGGCGTCCCCGCTCATCGTGCTTGGAACGATGGAGGTCGCCAAACTGATCCTCGCCGAAGCGACGTTAAGCTTTCTCGGCCTCGGCATTCAACCGCCCGGGAGTTCCTGGGGGCTGATGGTGGCCGCCGGACGCGACTATGTCGCCCTGGCCTGGTGGCTGGTCGCCTTTCCCGGTCTGGCGATCTTCCTCACGGCGCTCAGCGCCAATCTTCTGGCGGCCTGGTTGCGCGCCATTTCCGATCCCGTACAGCGATGGCGCTGGCTTTTGTCGAAAAAGGAGCGGATGGCGTTATGATTCGCCCGTGTCTTCACACCGATGGTCCGCGAAAGTCGTCCCCAACGCCGCTTCTGCACGTCGAGGATCTGCATGTCCGGTTTGCCTCGGACACCGGCCCGGTTGCAGCGGTGAACGGCATCAGCCTGCGCTTGGAACCGGGGGAGACGCTGGTCGTCCTGGGCGAATCCGGCAGTGGCAAGAGCGTCATGGCGCAGGCCCTCATGGGCGTCGTTCCCAGCCCCCCCGGTGTGGTCACCATCCGGAAACTGCGGCTGAATGGAACCGATTTGCTGCGGCAAAGCCCCACCGCGCATCGGCGCCTGCGGGGGCGGGAGATGGCCTTGATCTTCCAGGATGCGCTGACCTCTCTCAATCCGCGGTTCACCATCGGGACACAGCTCTGCGAGATGTTGCGCGTGCATCTCGGCCTGTCGCGCCGCGCGGCGCGCGATCGGGCGGTTCAACTGCTCGCGCTTGTCGGTATTCCCTCGCCACGGGTTCGGCTTGATGCCTATCCGCACCAGTTTTCCGGCGGAATGCGTCAACGGGCGCTGATCGCCATGGCCGTGGCGTTGAATCCGAAACTTTTGATCGCTGACGAGCCTACGACGGCTCTAGACGTCACGGTTCAGGCCCAGATTCTGGATCTGATCAAGCGGTTGCAGAAACAGGCCGGTATGGGCCTTATTCTGATCACGCATGATCTTTCCGTCGCCCGGCAGATCGCGGACCGGGTCGCCGTCATGTATGCGGGACGCATCGTCGAAACCGCCCGGACCCGCGACCTCTTCGAGCGCCCCGGCCATCCCTATACCGAAGGGTTGATGCGCTCGACCCCGCGCGCCGCCGCGCTGGGGAGTCCGCTGGCGCCGATCGCGGGATCTCCGCCCGATCTGCGTAAACTGCCACATGGATGCGCCTTTCATCCGCGATGTCCCCGAGCGATCGGTATCTGCCGGGCCGAGCCGCCGCCGATGCGCGTCATCTCCCGCGCGCATTCCAGCCTTTGCCATCTCGCCGAGGAGGTCGAATGACCGCTGCGCTCCAGGACCGGCCGGCGTCTCGGGAAAATGAAGCGCCCGCGGCGGGCGCGCCCATCCTGTCCGTGCGCGATCTCGCCTGCGTGTTCGAGACCCGCACAGGACCCTTCTTTGCGCGCCGTTCACAGGTGGTGCGCGCCCTTGACGGGGTAAGCTTCGATCTGTTCGAGGGGCAAGCCCTGGGCATCGTAGGCGAGTCCGGTTCGGGCAAGTCCACGCTGGCGCGATGTCTGATACGGCTTGAGCGGCCCGCTTCGGGGCGGATCACCTATCGGGGATCGGACATCGCCCAGCTTGACGAACGTGCGATGCGACCGCTGCGCCGCGACATCCAGATGGTGTTTCAGGACCCTTGGGCCAGTCTGAATCCGCGTCACACCGTCAGCCGCATCCTTTCCGAACCTTGGGAGATCCACGCCGGTCTGGTGCATCCCTCGGATCGGACGGAACGGGTTGCCGAGCTTCTGCGGCTGGTCGGTCTCGATCCCAGTTTCGCCCATCGCTATCCGAACCAGTTCTCGGGCGGACAGCGCCAGCGAATATCGATCGCCCGCGCGCTGGCGCTTTCTCCCAAGATCCTGATCCTCGACGAAGCGGTGTCCGCCCTCGATGTCTCGGTTCAGGCGCAGATTCTCAACCTTCTGGCCGAACTACGGGATCGGCTCCGGATCGCCTATCTCTTCATTTCGCATGATCTGTCGGTGGTACGCCATCTCTGCGAGCGTATCGGGGTCATGTATCTCGGCCGCTTCGCGGAGATCGGTCCGGCGGCATCGATCTTCGGATCCGCAGGTCATCCTTATACGCGCGCCCTGCTGTCGGCGATGCCCGAAAGTGCGAACCGGGAACGCATCGTTCTGGACGGCGAGATCCCGAGCCCTCTCTCCCCTCCTTCCGGATGCGGGTTCAGGACCCGTTGCTGGAAGGCCGACGCCCATTGTGCCGAAACCGTGCCGCCCCTGTCCGGCCTGCCCGGTACCGGGGCGCCGGCCACTCAACTGGTTGCCTGTCATTACCCATTCGAATCGGCACAGTCTTGCAAGCCATAGATACGCACGCCCATTTTCACGATCCCGGCTGGCCGGGTGGTTTGATCTGGCCGAAACCGGATGCGCCCTGCTACCGTCCATGTCTTCCTAAGACCTATCGGGCGGAGGTGGGGCCGAACCCGGTGGTCGCCGTGGAAACCAGCCCCAGACCGGCCGACGATGCGCGTCTGGCCGGTCTCGCGCGGGATGATCCCCAGATCGTCGCCTATGTCAGCAACCTTCAGCCGCTTTCCAGGGGGTTCGACCGCCGTCTCGAAGCCGCCGCCCGTGATCCCAAGTGGCGCGGTGTCAGATTGCGCCCGATCGAAGGGTACGATCTTGGCTCCCGCGATCTGATCCGTGCCCTGGCGCCGCTGGAAGGACTCGGTCATATCGAATTGGGCATCCGTCATCCTCGACGGCTTGACGCCTTGCGTCAATTCTGCCGGGCCTTGCCCGGCATCAACGTTGTGCTGACACATGCCGGTCATCCGGTTCTGAGCGGCACGGAGACGATATCGGATTATTCGCGTCTTGACGGTCTCGAAAACCTGTTCGTGAAGCTGTCGCCACCGCAAGACAACGACTTTTCGGATACCGTCACCCGGGATCGCATGCGGCGCCACTTCGTGACATTGCGTGATGTTCTCGCTCCGCATCGATTCGTGTTCGGAAGCAACTGGCCGGTCTGCGCCGATCCCGGACCTTTTCGCCAATGGCTGCGTGGGTTGTTCTCGGTTTCCGCCGCTGAAGCGGAAGCCGTCATGGCGGGAACGGCCCGTACGCTTTATCGTTTGTCGCTTTGATCCACGCGCCGTCGATTTGAACATGCGGTGCGCCCGGCTCTGCGGTTGGCCGCGCGTCCCGCAACCGGCATCGATAGTCGCCGTCGTCCATCCATATAGGGCGGCTTCGGGAAGCACATGGTTGACCGGTTTGGAAAACTGTCACTAAGGTCGCGCGGAATCGACGGGGAACCGATGCGTGCCTTTCCGCGGAAAAGACGATATTGGCTTTTACGCGAGAACGTGGAAATGTCCTGCGTGAGCGGTCGGAACGGAAACGCTTGAATGATCCTGAATTGCGGCGAAGCCCTGATCGACATGCTCCCATGCACTTCACGCGAGGGGGTGGCCTGTTTCGCCCCTCATGCGGGCGGCTCCGTCTTCAACACCGCCATCGCGCTGGGCCGTCTTGGGGGGCCTTCGGGCTTTTTCAGCGGGATTTCCAACGATATGTTCGGTGAGATGCTGGCGCAGGCTCTCGCGGCCAGCAATGTCGATTCTTCCTTCGCCGCCCGCTCGAACCGTCCGACGACCCTGGCCTTTGTCAGGCTCGTGGACGGTCAGGCGACCTACAGCTTCAACGATGAAAACACCGCCGGGCGGATGCTGGGCGCGGATGACATCCCCGATCTGCCGGACCATGTTGGCGCGATGTTTTTCGGGGGCATTTCACTGATGGTGACGCCCTGCGCGGCGACTTACGAAGCGATGCTGTCGCGTTATGCGCCTACCCGCGTGACGATGATCGATCCCAACATACGTCCCGATTTCATCACCGACGATGCAGCTTACCGTGCGCGCATCGACCGGATGCTGGCCAAGGCCGATCTGGTGAAATTGTCCGATGAGGATCTGCGCTGGCTGTTGGGTGATGGCGATCCGCGTGTGCTGGCCGGAGAGGTCTTGCGGCGTGGCCCCGTGGCGGTCTTCGTCACCGAGGGCGCACGGGGCGCGTTCGCCAGGACATCTGAAACGACGGCCGAAATGGCGGCGAACCCGGTCGTCGTGGCGGACACCGTCGGCGCCGGCGACACGTTCAACGCGGGTGTGCTGGCCGCTCTGGCGGACCGCGAAAAACTGACGAAAAGGGGCATCGCGGCGCTCACATCGGACGATTTGACCGCCGCCCTCGCGCTGGGCGTCGGATCGGCGGCCGTCACGGTAAGCCGCGCCGGTGCCGATCCGCCCTGGCGCCGCGAGCTGGATATCTGAGTCCATGCGCGCCCTTCTGCAACGCGTGATCTGCGCGAAGGTCGAGGTCGAAGGCCGGTCGGTCGGGCAGATCGGTCATGGTCTTCTGATCCTGGTTTGCGCCCTGCGCGGCGACACGACCGTGCAGGCCGATCGGCTGGCGGGCAAAATCGCCAGGCTGCGCATCTTCAACGACGAGACGGGCAAGATGAACCGGTCGATTCTGCAGACGGGCGGTGAGGCGCTGATCGTCAGCCAGTTCACCCTGGCCGCCGATACGTCGCGCGGACTTCGTCCGAGTTTCTCCACCGCGGCGGGAGCTTCCAATGGCGAACGGCTGTATCTGCATTTCATCGACGCGCTTCGTGCGGAAACGATCCGTGTGCAGACGGGCTTGTTCGGAGCGGATATGGCCGTCAGTTTGACCAATGACGGGCCGGTCACGGTCTGGATGGACACCGACGCCTAATACAAACCGGCTTTTCGCAACCCGTCCGCAAGCTGACTTCGTGCGGCGGTGCCGGCTTTCAGGAAGCCCTTTTCGATCAGTTTCGAGACACTGAATTGTGGATCGCGCGCCAGAATTCGCTCGATTAGCTTTCGCCCCTCATGCTGTCGGCCGAGATGGCCGAGACTTGCCGCGGTGTAACGCAGCGCCGCCGAATATCCGGGCTGGCGGCACAGCGCGCGCGATCCGTAATGGGCCGCACGCTGATAGTCGCCGATCATCGCAGCCGACATGCACGCGGTCGTTTCATAGACATATCTCAGCGGGCTAAAGGCGCCGAGCCGCACCGCCCGGCGTGCGGCGGCGAAGGCACGCTTGTAATCCTCCTGCCGGAACAGGTGCATCGCAAGATGATCCCATGCGAAGGCCTGGGCAGGACTGACTTGGACCGCACGCCTCAGCATGTCACCGCCGGAGGCCGTCCCGCTCGGCGCGAGGTAATCCAGCGCATATCCGGCAGCGGCCAATGCGACGCCGTTGCCCGGCGCCCCTTCCTGCACGCGCGCGGCGGTGTCGCGCACCTTGTCGAGACGTGTCAGTTCGTTGCGCTGCCAGCTCTCTCCCACGCGGATCGTGTCGAGATACGAAGTCAATGCCAAAGACAGGGGTGTATTGGTGCCCGAGGCGTTCCGGGACAGCATCGCCTCGACATCTTTCAACGCATCGTCATTCAATTGGAACATCAAGGTCAGGGCCTGATGGGCCGAGACGCTAAGGCGAAAAGGGGCGGGATCGTCTGCCTCCAGCAGATCGGCGAGCCGGTCGACGAGTTGGTTGACGAAGCCGCTCATCAACAGCGTATCCGGCTTCAGATCCGAAGCCGAAGCCGGTCCCACCGATTGTTCCAGAACCTTTTTCCCGCTCGCCGCGTCGTGGGCAACGGCCATGACTCGCGCCGCGCCGATTTGGGCTTCGATATGCAGCGTCAGCAACAGCCGTGGCTCGGTTCCGGACGGGAGGGCGAACGCACGGTCGCCGCTGCGACGCCTGTCGTGGATTTCGGCACCGCACAGATCCTGCAATCCGGCACCGACCGCGGTTATCAGCTGTTGACCGAGAGGGCCGAGATGGGCCGCCGACGGCTTCACGTGCAGCGGCATAAGGCCAAGACCCGTCGGCCTCACATCCAGAGGTTTGAGCATACGTGGGGCTGTATCCAAAATCTCGGCGATCCGTTTATCGGACATGATCGGTCCGTGACTGGTGGCCGGGGCGGCGATAGCGGTCTCAAGGGCATGTTTCAGCCGCGTATCCCAATGGCTGCGCTCAAGCCGCAGCCAATCTTCGAACGCATCGGGGGTCGCGGCTTTAAGGTCAAACCCCTCCAGCAGCAAAGGCAACTCCGAGCCGAAAAGATGCAAAAGCGTGTCGCCGCCGCCCGGTGCGACATAGTCGAACAGATCGATCTGCAGGACTTCGCCGCGGATTCGTACGGTGGTGCGATCGGTATCGGTATCGATGATGTCTTCCCCCAATGGGGACAACTGCCTTTTCAGGCGGGACAAGGCTTCGCGCAGGCTGTTGGCCGCGTCATGCGGAGTACTCTCCGGCCAGAGCAGAGCGTGCAACGAACTCCGGGTCATGGCATGACGCGGCGCAAGCAGCAGGGCCGCCATCACCGCCTTGCGCACGGAACCGCTGGGCGTGCAGTTTTTCCCATCGAAGGATACGACTTGCAGCGGTCCGAGCAGAAACACCGCACCGCGGGGCGTCTCGCCGATTTCCCGACTGTTCTCGTGACGGTTCATGACCTTCTCGCTCAAGCGCGCCGCCTCAGCGAGGTCGATCATCGCGCCCAGATGCTTCTAGCAAAATCGGCACCACGGACCAAGGCAGAAAGATGAAAGTATTTTGAAAATAGCGCGGCGCAAATAAAGTGGGCCGCTCTCTAATCGATAAAGAGCGACCCAGGAGCGAGAGGGCTCATGTAATATACCATCACCAGCGTAATCTGGCGTCTCACCCAATTTGACCATCGGCACCGCTCACGGTAGGCGACGATGGTATCGTGCTAACGCAATGTCAAAATGGACACTGCGACTTTGTTGCGTGAACGAACCAACTCGCGACATGGGTCGAGGTCCTAAAAAAGGCCTGGGGACGGCTTGCGACCACATCGCGATCATTCAACACAACGGGGACAAAATGCTAATTTTGCATTAGCGTATCATTAATAAAGTTTAATTTTATTTAAGTCGTTGGGAATAAATGTTTTTCGGACGATCCGTTTGACGGATCAATGCCTTCTCAACTCGAAATTGATTCGCCAAACCGGAAATGACGCCTCGATATCCGCATCGCCGATTCTCTTGGCCAGGCCGTTGCGAATCGATGCGAAGGCTGCACCTGGCGATCGGATGG
>JBCCVK010000001.1:0-22388 GCA_039195495.1 Pseudomonadota bacterium | reverse complement strand
GATCAGAGTCTTCAGCCGCGCGATGTTCGAGGCGAAGGTCGTCGCCGCCACCATGCCTTCGGTCGCCGCCACCAGCCTTTCGATTTCCGGTCTTATGACCGCCTCGGAACGGCCTTCATGCGTGGAGAGGACATTGGTTGAGTCGCAGATCAAGGCTTTGATGCCCGGTGCGGCGATCGCCCGCCAGGCGGCTTCGCAATAAGGCTCTCCCAGTACCGGGGTCCGATCCAGCTTGAAATCGCCCGTATGCACCACGCGACCATCGGGGGTGTCGATCACCAGACCGCTTGCCTCGGGGATCGAATGGGTAACGGGCATGAAGCCGATCGACATCCCCGCGGCCTGAATCATCTGGGGAAACGGTGCCACCTCTCGAACGATCTGCGACTCCCAACCAGCTTCCTCCAGCTTGCGACGGGCGATATTGGCGGTGAAGCGGCGGCAATACACCGGTACGCGCAGCCTTCCCCAAAGATGGCCGAGCGCCCCGATATGATCCTCATGCGCGTGCGTGACGAAGATGGCATCCAGACGGTCCGCGCAGCCTTCCAGCCAAGTGATGTCGGGCAGGATCAAATCCACGCCCGGGGTGCCGTCCATATTTGGGAAGGTCACGCCCAAATCCACCAGAATAAGGCGCTCGGCACCGTGCGGACCATAGCCGTAGACATAACAATTCATCCCGATCTCGCCCGCGCCGCCAAGGGGGAGATAGATCAGTCTCGCGTCCCGCATGAAATCCCATTTTCCCTGTTATGATTGTATATCACGGTCAGGCCGTGCATTGTCAGATCATCTTCGAAAGCGTCGAACAAGGTGTGGCCCTGCTGAAACAAAGGGGCGAGCCCGCCGGTGGCGATCACTTTCAGCGGCCGACCCCGTTCTTTCCTGATACGCGTGCAGACGCCGTCGATCAGCCCGACATACCCCCAGAAGACGCCCGACTGCATGCAGGCAACCGTATTGGTGCCAATCACCTTTTCCGGCTTGGTGACATCCACATGCGGCAGGGCCGCGGCAGCTTGATGCAGTGCTTCGAGGCTGAGGTTCACGCCGGGCGAAATCACCCCGCCGATATAAGCGCCGTCCGCATCCACCACGTCGAAGGTGGTCGCGGTGCCGAAATCCACGACGATCAGATCACCGCCGTGCCGGTCGAAGGCCGCCGCCGCATTGACCAGCCGATCGGGCCCCACCTGCGTGCCTGGATCCACGCGCGGCTGTGTGGGCAACCTGCATTCCGGCTTGCCCACCACCAGGGGACGCGTGTTGAAATACCGGTCGGTGAAAACGCGCAGGTTGAAGACCACGCGCGGGACCGTGGAACTGATGATGACCTCGGTGATCTTCACGTCGATCTGCCGAAGCGTGATGAGCGTGCTGAGCCAGACGTAGTATTGATCGGCCGTACGGTGGTGACCGGTTGAGGTACGCCAGGTGGCGAGAAACCTCTTCCCGTCCCAGATCGAGAAAACCGTATTGGTGTTGCCGCAGTCGATTGCCAGAAGCATGAAAATTTCCTTGCTCAGAAGAAAATATCAGCCGCGCGAATTGTACGATGCCCGCGCGGGGTTAGAAGGATCAGCGCCCCGGTCTGGTCGAGCGTCTCGAAGACGCCCGTCACCGTTTCCTTGAGCAGGCGGGCCGTCACCGGTTCACCTAAATTCGCGGCGCGCTCCAGCCAGGCCGTGCGAATCGGATCGAAACCGCAAGTGGTGAATTTTTTCTCCCAACGGGCGAAAGCCGGAGCGAGCAGGTTCAAAAACGCCTCCGGGGTTATTTGCACTCCGGTTTCGGCCAGCAGCGACACCGGTCTCATCGCCTCCGGCTCTACGTGATCCCGATCCGGCGCGGCCGAGAGATTCACGCCGATTCCAATGACCAGATGCGACATCTCCTGCCCATGTCCGAGAGCTTCCAACAGAATTCCCGCCACCTTGCCGCCGTTCAAAAGCACGTCGTTGGGCCATTTCAGCGCTAATTCCCCGGTCCGGTTCGCCGAAACGCCAAGAGCGTCATGAAGGGCCAGCGCGGCGACGAAGGACCACAGCGCGTTTCGATCCGCGCGCCCGTTTGGCTGCATCAGCAACGTGCCGGCGAAATTTCCCCTGGACATCCACCAGGACCGGCCGCGCCGTCCGTGTGCCGCCGTCTGTTCCAAGGCAAGGATCCACATGGGCGTCACGGATCGGCCGGCCATGCGGATGGCCTCGGCATTCGTGCTGTCGACGCTGGCGAGAATCCGACGCCCCACACCTTCGGGCCAGTCAGCGGACAAGCGTAACCGCGGCCTGCGCCGCCAGCCCCTCGACACCGAACAGATTCACGACACCCGCCACCATGACCACGGCAGCTCCCATCAGCGCCAGCCAGTTCACGGATGTCATGGATCCGTTCAGCGGATCGCGTTCTTGACCAAAATACATGTAAAATACGATCCGCACATAATAGAACGCGCCGATTACCGAGGCGATCACACCCGCCACCGCCAGCCAGATCATGCCTGCGTCGACCGCGGCTTTCAATACGTAGAACTTGCCGAAAAAGCCGACAAGCGGCGGAATGCCGGCAAGCGAGAACATCAAGATCAGCATCGCCAGCGCCTTCAGCGGTTCGGATTTCGAAAGCAGGCTCAGACTGAGAATATCGGTGACCGGCTCGCCATCCCGTTCCATCGACAAGATGAAAGCGAAGGTCCCGATATTCATGACCACATAGATGGTCATATATATCAGCATGGATTGCACACCCTGCTCGGTTCCGGCCGCCAGACCCATCAGGGCGAAACCCATATGGGCGATCGACGAATAGGCCATCAGACGCTTTATATCGGTCTGTCCGATCGCGGCGATCGCCCCCACGAACATCGAGACGACCGAAAGAAACGCCACGATCTGGCCCCAATCGGCCACTGCATTTCCGAAAGCGTCATGGACCACACGGGCGAAAAGCGCCATCGCGGCGACTTTCGGGGCCGTGGCGAAGAAGGCCGTCACCGGCGTGGGCGACCCCTCATAGACATCCGGCGTCCACATGTGAAACGGGGCGGCGGATACTTTGAAGGCCAGGCCCGCCACCAGGAACACGAGTCCGAACAGCAAGCCCAGCGAGGTCTCGCCTTCGGAGACCGTGGTGACGATACCCGAAAACAGAGTGGTGCCAGCGTATCCGTAAACCAGTGAGGCGCCATAAAGTAATATTCCCGATGACAGCGCCCCCAACACGAAATACTTCAGACCCGCTTCGGTCGACCGAACCGAATCCCGATGCAGCGCCGCGATCACGTAAAGCGCCAGCGATTGAAGTTCGAGACCGACGTAGAGCGTCATCAGATCGCCCGCCGAAACCATCGTCATCATGCCGACCACGGCCAGGGAGATCAGAACCGGATATTCGAAGCGCAGCAGATGCAGCCGCTCCATGAAGCGTTGACCCATCAGCAGAATGGCGGCGGCGGAAACAAGGATCGTCACCTTGGCGAAACGGGAGAAACCATCGTTCACGAAGGCGCCGTCAAAGGCAGCGACGTTCCCCTCGCCTTCCAGGCCGATGAAAAGGGCCAGCGCGGCGAATATCACCGACGTCAACCATGTCAGCGGTGCGGCCATGCCGTCCTTGCCGGTATAGACCGCGAAGATCAAGGCAGTCATGGCGTAAACCGCAAGGATCACTTCGGGCAGGACGACGGAGAGATCAGCCGAAATCATGTCTTGCCCCCTGGTCCTAGTTCCGCGCCAGCATCGTGCGGCGTTCTGCATCCGCGAGCGCGGTTTCATAATTTTCGATCAAAGCGGCCACCGACGGGCCGATAATGTCGGTGACCAATGCCGGATAAACGCCCAGAAGAATCGTCATCGCCACAAGCGGCGCGAAGATCGCGCGTTCGCGCGCCGTCAGGTCGGTGATCGATCTCAAGCTTTCCTTGATCAGATCTCCCAGAATCACCCGGCGATAAAGCCACAGCGCATAAGCCGCCGACAGGATCACGCCGGTCGTTGCCAGGACCGCGACCAGGGTATTGACTTGAAAGACACCGACCAGCGTCAGGAATTCACCCACGAAACCACTGGTGCCCGGCAAGCCGACATTGGCCATCGTGAACAGCATGAATATCGCCGCATAGGCCGGCATCCGGTTCACGAGCCCGCCATAGGCATCGATCGCGCGGGTGTGCATCCGGTCATAGATCACGCCGACGCAGAGAAAAAGCGCCCCCGATATGAAACCATGGCTCAACATCTGGAAGATGGCGCCATCGATACTTTGCTGGTTGGCGGCGAAGATACCCATCGTGACATAGCCCATATGAGCGACCGACGAATAGGCGATCAGCTTCTTCATATCCTCCTGCGCCAGCGCCACGAGCGAGGTATATATTATGGCGATGACCGAAAGCCACAATACCAGCTCGCCCATCGTGTCCGATCCTGCGGGAAACATCGGCAGGCTGAAGCGCAAGAAACCGTAGCCGCCCATTTTGAGCAGGATTGCGGCCAGCACTACCGAACCTGCCGTCGGCGCCTGAACATGCGCGTCGGGCAACCATGTATGCACCGGCCACATGGGCATTTTCACGGCGAAGGAGGCGAAGAAGGCCAGCCATAGAAGTGTCTGGAGACCGCCGACGATCCGAATGCCCAATATGCTGAAGGTCTCGGAACCGAACTGATGATTGAGCAGCGTCGGGATGTCCGTGGTCCCTGCATCGACATACATCGCGATCATTGCAACCAGCATCAGGACCGAGCCGAGAAGCGTGTAGAGGAAAAACTTGAAGGCGGCGTAGACGCGGTTCTGCCCCCCCCAGATGCCGATGATCAGGAACATCGGAATCAGACCCGCCTCGAAGAACAGGTAGAAAAGGATCAGATCCAGCGCGCAAAAGACACCGATCATCAGGGTTTCCAGAACCAGGAAGGCGATCATGTAATCCTTGATCCGATGGGTGACGTTCCAGCACCCCATGACCACCAGCGGCATCAGGAAGGTGGTCAGCAGCACGAACAGGATCGAGATCCCGTCGACTCCCATCTTATAGGTCAGCCCCCCCAGCCACCGGCGTTCTTCCACGAATTGGAAATCGGTGTTGCGGGGCTCGAATCCCGCCAGCAGAAAGAGCGAGATCAGGAACGTCGCCGTCGTGGCGAGAAGGGCCACCCATTTCGCATTGCGCTGTGCGGCCTTGTCGTCGCCGCGCAGAAAAAGCGCCAGCACCCCGGCTGCGAAAAGCGGGACGAAGGTGACGAGGGAAAGAAGATTGTCCATGTCGCTTTATCCCTCAACCGGCGGCGAACCAAGTGATCAGGATCGCCAAACCCAGCACCATCGCGAAGGCGTAGTGGAAAATGTAGCCGGATTGCGCCCGACCGACCAGCCGGGTGAAAAAGGGCACCACCCCCATCGCCAGGCCATTGATCGAACCATCGATGAAACGGCCATCGCCGGATCGCCACAGAAACCTGCCCAGCCATTTGGCGGGTCGGACGAAGATGAAATCGTAAAGCTCGTCGAAATACCACTTGTTTTTCAGGAACAGATACAGCGGCCGTTGATTCTGAGCCAGCTTTGCGGGCAGATCCGGACGGCGGATATACATCTGAAAGGCCAGCGCAAATCCCGCGAGCATCGCGATGAACGGGCTGACCTTTACCCAGTTCGGCGCATGATGGGCATTGTCCAGCACGTGGTTGTCGGGATGCATGTAAATGGCGCCCTCTCCCGGTGCGGCATGACCGGCGGATTCCCTTGCAACCGTCTCTCCCGTCTCCGGCCCCGCGGCATGGGCGGCACCGGGGGGGACGGCGGGCATGTCCGCCGAGGCGAGCGCGCCGGGAGAGGGAATGCCGAAAAATACCTCTACATCGTGATGATCGCCGAAAAAGCCTTTGAAAAACACCATCCCTGAAAAGACCGCGCCAATCGCCAGCACGGCCAGCGGCGCCAGCATGACGCGAGGGCTTTCATGGGCGTGCTCATGCGTGTGCCTGTCGCCGCGGGCCGGGCCGTAAAAGGTCAGGAACATCAGCCGCCAGCTGTAGAAACTGGTCATCGCCGCGACCACCACCAACAGCCAGAAGGCGTAGCTGCCCGCTTCGGTTCGTGCCCCCCAGGCGCTTTCTATGATCGCATCTTTCGACACGAATCCGGCAAAACCGACATGCGTGAGCGGGATGCCGACCCCCGTGATTGCCAGCGTGCCGATCATCATCGCCCAGAAGGTGAAAGGAAGCTTCTTCCTAAGCGCGCCGTAATGGCTCATGTCCTGTTGGTGATGCATCGCATGAATGACCGAGCCGGCCCCCAGAAACAACATTGCCTTGAAAAAGGCATGGGTCAGAAGATGGAACATCGCCGCCGAGTAGACGCCTACACCCGCAGCCACGAACATATAGCCCAGTTGCGAACAGGTCGAATACGCGATGACCCGCTTGATGTCGGTCTGTACCAGCCCCACGGTCGCGGCGAAAAAGGCGGTCGAAGCACCCAGAACGACGATCAGGGTCTTGGCTTCCGGCGCGAATTCGTAAAGCGGCGACATCCGGCAGACCAGAAAAACCCCCGCCGTCACCATGGTTGCCGCATGGATCAAGGCGGAAACCGGGGTCGGACCCTCCATCGCGTCGGGCAGCCAAGTGTGCAGAATCAATTGGGCCGACTTTCCCATCGCACCGACGAACAACAGCACCGCCATCAGATTGGCGGCGTTGTATTCGCCGCCAAGAAAGGCCACCGAGGTTTCGGCAAGCACAGGTGCCGCGGCGAATACGTCGTCGAAATTGATCGAGTCGACCAGAAAGAAGAGACCGAAGATTCCCAGCGCGAAGCCGAAGTCACCCACGCGGTTGACGATAAATGCCTTTATCGCCGCTGCATTGGCGCTGGGCTTGCGA
Organism: Pseudomonadota bacterium; assembly: GCA_039195495.1. Taxonomy (GTDB): domain Bacteria; phylum Pseudomonadota; class Alphaproteobacteria; order Rhodobacterales; family Rhodobacteraceae; genus JBCCVK01. The sequence continues at coordinate 15,498 of JBCCVK010000001.1, read as the reverse complement.
TAGTAAAAACCGATCAGCAGATAGGAAGCGACCCCGACCCCCTCCCAGCCGAAGAACATTTGCACCAGGTTGTCCGAGGTGACCAGCGCCAGCATCGCGAAGGTGAAAAAGGACAGATATGCGAAGAACCGCGGCTTGTAGATCTCACCGTTGCGCCATTGCGGATCGTGTTCCATGTAGCCGACGCTGTAGAGATGAACCAGGCTGGAAACCGTCGTCACCACGATCAGCATGATCGCAGTCAGCCGGTCCATGCGGATCGCCCAATCCGCGACGAAGGTTCCGCTTTCGATCCAGCGCAGGATGCGAACGTGCTCGACGGTCCCGTCGAAAGTCGCAAACACGATCCAACTGAGCAACGCCGCAACGAACAAAAGCCCCGTGGCGATCCATATCGCCATTCGTTCGCCGAACAGGCGCCAGCCGAAACCGCAAAGGACGGCGCCGATCAGCGGGGCAAAAAGGATGATCGTTTCCATATGCCCTCAGCCTTTCATCACATTGACGTCTTCAACCGCGATGGTGCCGCGATTGCGGTTGAAGCAGACCAGGATCGCAAGGCCGATCGCGGCTTCGGCCGCCGCCACCGTCAAGACGAAAAACGTGAAAATCTGTCCCACCAGATCGCCCAGAAAACCCGAAAACGCAACCAGATTGATGTTCACGGCCAGTAGCATCAACTCGACCGACATCAGGATGATGATGATATTCTTGCGATTCAGGAAAATGCCGAAGACACCGATGACGAACAGTGCCGCCGCAACGGAAAGATAATGCTCAAGTCCAATCATCGTCGATTTCCGATCTATCACCGCGCTTGAATGCTTCTGCGACCGTGCATGACATATGCTCGTCCGGCCTGGCGTTCCCTTGAAGGGTCTCGTCGACACCGAAGCGGAACCGGGCAGCCCCGCGCGGCCTGGAAGAAACGACGGTCAGAGCCGTCACCCTGCGGGGAGCGGCCGCGAAAGACGCAACCGGCGATGAGAAGGTCGCGCCAGTGTTCATCGCAGGCCCTGTCCCGGCTTTACGTCCTTCAATTCCATCGACTTGGCCGGATCGCGATAGATCTGGGCAAGAATGTCTTGCCGCTTGATGTCGGTTCGATGGCGCAAGGTCAAGACGATGGCGCCGATCATCGCGACCAGCAGGATCAGACCGGCCGCCTGGAAAAGGTGAATGTAGTCGGTGTAGAGCAACCGTCCCATCGCCGCGGTGTTCTGTATCGTGGACGGATCCGGCGTCACGGCCGCACGCAGACCCTCGGCCTCGTCCGAGAAGACCCAGGTGCCGAAGATCAATCCGAGTTCCATGAACAACACGACACCGATCAACAGCGCGACGGGCATGTATTTCGTCATACCGGCCTTCAGCTCGGCGAAATCCACATCCAGCATCATCACGACGAATAGAAACAGCACCGCAACCGCGCCCACATAGACGATGATCACGAGCATCGCGACGAACTCGGCCCCCAAAAGCACGAACAGTCCCGCCGAGCTGAGGAAAGCCAAAATCAGCCACAGAACCGAGTGCACGGGGTTGCGCGCCAGAACGGTGAACAGGCCCGCCGCCACGACAACGCTCGCAAACACGTAGAATGAAAACGCGGCAATCCCCATCGCTCTATTCCTTTCGTGCGGTCTTCCCGACCGCCCGTTCCCCATGATGCGCCGCGGGATATCGATCAGCGATACGGCGCATCCAATTCGATATTGCGGGCGATCTCCGCTTCCCATCGTTCGCCATTGGCCAACAGCCTTTCCTTCGTATAGTAAAGCTCTTCCCGCGTCTCGGCGGCGAATTCGAAATTCGGACCTTCGACGATCGCATCCACCGGGCAGGCTTCCTGACAAAAACCGCAATAGATGCACTTGGTCATGTCGATGTCGTAACGGGTGGTGCGGCGGCTTCCATCCTCGCGCGGTTCGGCGTCGATGGTGATGGCCTGCGCCGGGCAAATCGCCTCGCACAGTTTACAGGCGATGCAGCGCTCTTCGCCGTTGGGATAGCGGCGCAGCGCATGCTCGCCACGAAACCGCGGACTCAACGGGCCTTTCTCGTGCGGATAGTTCACCGTCACCTTGGGGGCGAAGAAATATTTGAACCCCAGTTTGAACCCCTTGAAGAAATCGGCCAGCAGGAAGTATTTGCCGGCACGGTGCCAGTCGATGCCAACCATGTCAGATCCCTCCCGCGATCCAACGGGCGTAACCGCCCCAGAACCATCCGAATTGCGCGGCGAAAGCCACGAAAACCACCCAAGCCAGCGAAAAGGGCAGAAAGACCTTCCAGCCCAGCCGCATCAGCTGATCGTACCGGTATCGCGGCACGACCGCTTTCACCATTGCGAACATGAAGAAGAAGACGCTCATCTTCGCCACCATCCAAAACGCGCCGTCCGGCATCCCCGGAATAGGCGACAGCCAGCCGCCGAAAAACAGCAGCGAAATCAGCGCGCACATCAGGAAGATGGCAATATACTCGCCCGCCATGAACAGCAAAAACGGCGTCGAGGAATATTCGACCTGATACCCCGCCACCAGTTCCGACTCCGCCTCCGGCAGGTCGAAGGGGGGTCGGTTGGTCTCGGCCAGCGCCGAGATGAAGAACAAGAACACCATCGGCAGATGCGGCAGCCAGTACCAGTTGAAAAAACCATAAGCGCCGTCTTGCGCCCGCACGATGTCGCCGAAGTTCAACGAGCCCGTGGACAGGATCACGCCGATGATGATCAGCCCGATCGACACTTCATACGAAATCATCTGCGCCGCCGAGCGCAGGCTGCCCAGGAACGGATATTTCGAGTTCGAGGCCCAGCCTCCCATGATCACGCCATAAACCTCCAGCGAGGAGATGGCGAGAACATACAGAATGGCGACGTTGATGTCCGCCAATACCCACGTATCGTTGAACGGAATGACCGCCCAGGCGATCATTGCCAGCACGAAGGAAACCATCGGCGCCAATATGAAAACGGTGCGATCCGCGCCCGCTGGAACCACGATTTCCTTCAAAACGTATTTCAGCGCGTCGGCCACGGTTTGCAGAAGACCCCAGGCGCCCACCACGTTGGGCCCGCGCCGCATCTGAACCGCGGCCCAGATCTTGCGATCGCCATAGACGAGAAACAGCAGCGAGATCATGACGAAGCCCATCACCGCAAGGCATTGCGCCACGATGATCACGGCGATTCCGGGACCCGTCGAAAAAAAGTCAGCCATCCATCCTCACACCGTCGGAACCCCGTTGGCCTTGCAGGCGTCGACCATGTCTTCGGCGTTGATCGACCTGAGGCCGGGTGGAAACTCTTGCGAGATGGTGTAAACAGCATCTGCCTGCCAAACACCACCCTCTTTGCGCGTGTTTGTACGTATGTGCCGGGTAAAATCATATCCCCGGATCAAGGCGTATTGCGCGGCGGCGCAACGGGCATAGACGTCGAGATCGTCCACCCGCGCCGTGCCACGCATCCGCACCTGGAAACTGACCAGATCATCATCCAGCAACCGGGTGTCAATGCCCAGATGGGCGCGGTCCGCCGCGGCGCGCGTGGCCTTCTCGGCCGATGGGGCGGCACAGGCCGATAAGGCCAGGGTCAGAAGCAAATATGCCGATCGAAGGGTCATCCGCCTATTCGGCCGCCACCGCCGCGGCGGCCCGGCTCTTCGCCTTGGCCGAGAGCTCTGCCATCAACTGGCTGGCCCGGGCGATCGGATTGGCCAGATAGAAATCCCCGACGGCCTGCCCGAAATTCCCCTTGCCCAACGCGCCCTCCGCCAGCGGGCGCCAGTCATTTCGGGGCACCTGATCGATCATCGCCAGATGCGGCACCTCGGATATCAGGACCTGCCGCAACTGCGCCAGGCTGTCCCAGGATTGCGCCGCGTCCAGTCGCGCCGACAACGCCCGCAGGATCGCCCAATTTTCCTTGGCTTCGCCCGGTGCGAAACCGGCCCGCAGCGCCAGTTGCGGACGGCCTTCGGTGTTTACGAACAGGCCCTGTTCCTCGGTGTAGGCGGCGGCGGGCAGGATCACGTCGGCTCGATGCGCGCCCCGGTCGCCATGGCTGCCCTGATAGATCACGAAAGGTCCGTCGGCGACCTCCACCTCGTCGGCGCCGAGGTTGTAGACGACCTCAGCCCCCTCCAGCGCCCCTTTCAGCGCCCCTTCGGTGGTGCATCCCGCATCCAGCGCCCCCACGCGCGCAGCCGCCACATGCAGGATCATCAGCTTCGAGCCGGAATTCTCGCAAAGCCGCATTGCAGCAGCCAGCACCGCATCACCGTCCGCCCCGCGAAGCGCGGCCTGACCCACGATCACGACCGACGGCATTTCATCGCCCGCGGTCGTCTTCTGCATGGACAGCTTCCTCAGCGCCGCGCGGTCGGTCCCGACATGCACGTAGTCATAGGTCAAATCGACCGCTTCACCCAACAGGCTGACCGTTGCGCCCCGGCTCCAGGCTTTGCGAATGCGCGCGTTCAGCACCGGTGCTTCGACGCGCGGATTGGTGCCGATCAGCCGGATCGCTCTCACATGGTCGATGTCTTCGATCGTGGCCGTGCCGACATAGGCCGACCGGTTCCCGGCGGGCAAACGGGCGCCGTCGACGCGGCACTCCACCCTGCCCCCCAACCCCTCGACCAGTTGCTTCAACGCAAAGGCCGCCTCGACCGGGACCAGATCGCCCACCAGCCCGGCAACGGTGCCGCCTTTCATCGCCTCGGCCGCCCTGGCGAGCGCCTCGGGCCAGGTGGCCGGGCGCAGCCTGCCCTCTTCTCGGACATAGGGTTTGTCGAGCCGCTGGCGGCGCAGGCCGTCATAGGCGAAACGGGTCTTGTCCGAGATCCACTCCTCGTTCACGCCGTCGTGGTTGCGCGGCAATATGCGCATCACCTCGCGCCCCTTGGTATCGACGCGGATGCCGGCCCCGAGCGCGTCCATCACGTCGATGGTCTCGGTCTTGGTCAATTCCCATGGCCGCGCGGTGAATGCATAGGGCTTCGATACGAGGGCGCCCACCGGGCACAGATCGATGATGTTGCCCTGCAGATTCGACTCCAGCGTCTGCCCGAGATAGCTGGTGATCTCGGCGTCCTCGCCGCGTCCCGTCTGACCCAGCTGGGCGATACCCGCGACCTCGGTGGTGAAGCGCACGCAGCGGGTGCAACTGATACAACGGGTCATGTGGGTTTCGACCAGCGGTCCGAGATCCAGATCGTCCACGGCACGTTTCGCCTCGCGATACCGACTGAAGTCCACGCCATAGGCCATGGCCTGATCCTGCAGGTCGCACTCGCCGCCCTGATCGCAGATCGGGCAATCCAGCGGATGATTGATCAGCAGAAACTCCATCACGCCCTCACGTGCTTTGCGCACCATCGGGCTGTTGGTTCTGACCTCGGGCGGTTGCCCTTCCGGGCCGGGCCGCAAATCCTTGACCTGCATCGCGCAAGACGCGGTCGGTTTGGGCGGCCCGCCCACGACCTCGACCAGGCACATCCGGCAATTGCCCGCGATCGACAGGCGTTCATGATAACAAAAGCGCGGAATTTCAATCCCCGCCTGCTCACAGGCTTGAATCAGCGTCAGCCGCGGGTCGACCTGGTGTTCGGCTCCATCGATGACGATCTTGCGCAACTCGCTCATATCGGCCCCCTCCAGCGCGGCACGGATATCCTCCGGTATTTCGACATGCAATAACCGCACACCTCGTCCGGCACCACCCCATTCGCACCTGAACGCCCGGTCACATCGCCGCTTTGCGGGGATCCGATCCGTTTCGTCGGGCTCGATCGTCGGGGCGAGCGTCTCTGCCAACGCGTCCGAGGAGGTGGGCGCGCATGTCCGAGCATTCGCTGATCGCCGATGACGGCTGGCGGTTGCCGTCCTTCTTGAACGCTTCTTCGCGATGCATGGTTTTCGCGCCCTGACGGCCGTGTTTTTGACCTGGATGTTTGGTGAAGTCTCGAAGTCGGGATTTGATGTGATCATTCTGGACCTGCTGCCAGGCGTCGATCGGATGGTTTTGGAGTGTGGATTGTCATTGCGATTTGTTGGACCTTCTGCTTGTTCTTTGGTTTGGTTTCTGGTGGTCTGTCGACTTGCTCTGGTTCTGTCCCGCTGTTTTTGTTTTTTGGTTAGGAAAGTGTCAGGATTTTCTTGACATGGATTGCGGTGGTCGCGGCGGTTTGGTGACGACTTCCTTTTCGTTTGCGCTTCATGGTCGGGCATGTTTCTGATGCTGCATTTTTTCCGTGCCGTTCTGCCTGTTTTTGTTTTTTCGTCTGGTTTTCTGATCTTCTCGCTTTCTAGCCTCTGCGCCGCTCCGGTGTTCGAGGGGGTTCGCCTTGCGCCGCGGGATGTGGAGATCGTGTCCTCCGCGACATTACCGGCACAGGCGGCGGCGCAGGAAGCGGCGGCGTTGGTGCACGCGTTCGACCGGTCGACGGCCAGCGCGCTGGCGCTGTTCGCCGACGCGACGATCACGGTGTCCGTGGACGCGGGGTCCTCGGTTTCGGCGCTGCGGGTGCATGGCGCTTCCCCGTATGCGCTTTCGCTGTCCGTGGGGACGGCGCAGGGCAACAATATCGACTGGTCTTCGGTCGCGTCGGTTCAGGGTCTGGATCTGTCGGTTCTTCCGTCGGGCTGGAGCACGCTGGATTTGGGCGGTTCGGTGCCGGCGGATGTGCTGGAGTTGAGCTTCACGCTTCTCGAGGGCGGCGCGGCGGCGGCGCAGATACGCCGGTTCCCGGCCTCCGGCGGGACGCGCAACATCTCGTCCAACAACCCGACCGAGACGATCGTCTTCGACAATGCCTACCAGCCTGCCGACATCGCGCGGGCGTGGCTGAGCTACGAGTTCAAGGGCGTGCATGACTGGATGGCGGTGCGCCGGTCGCTGAACGGCGGGGTCGCCGCGGGCGGGGGCGTCCTGCGCGACGGGGACGCGGGGAGCGCGCTTGACAGCGTGGCCGATGGCGCGGGCGATCACGTGTTCGAACTGCCGCTGCGGCGGCGCGCGTCGGTCGGCCGGGTCGATCTGACCTTTTCCGCCGCGGTGAGCGGCCAGATCGACATCGACGCCCTGCAGGAGGACGGCGGCGGGGTCTCCGCGGGCGTATCGGGGGCTTCGCTCGCGTCGGATGCTTTAATCACGGTGTCGGGTACGACCTATTCGATCACGATGGACGGCATGTCGGCCGCGGCGCTGCGGGTCACGCTTTCCGGGACGGGGGGTCCCGTCGCCCTGGCGGAGGCCGCGGTGTCCGGCTCTCCCGTCGGCGCGGCGCGGACACCGGCGTCCCTGGTTCTGACCTGGCCGCGGGCGGGGTCGTATTACGGGCGCACGGGGATCATCCGCGGGTTCGTTCTGCCCGGGGAGAGCGTGTCGGGTCCCGCCGAGATCCATGTCGCGGGTCTGCCCTTCGAGGCGCCGGGGGGGGCGTTCGAGGTCGCGATCACCAAGGACCAGGCGGGGTTCATGGCCGATGCCGACGATGCGCCCTGGTCGGTGGAGGTCGTGGCGCTCTATCCGGACGGGTCGTCGGTCGTGCGCGTCGTGGATTTCGACGCGCCGTCCTATGCCGAGGGTCTGTCGGCCTACACGCCCGAGGGTCTTGCGGAGGTCTTCGCGGCGGGTGAGGAGAAGACCGTCGCGCACGAGCAGGCGGAGTTGACCGTGCCCGCCGGGGCGCTGGCGCAGGACACGGAGATCCGGATCAGCGCGCTGCGCGACATCGAGGTCGCGAAGCTCGACACCGGTCTGATCAACGTCACCCGCGGCCCGCGGCGCGGTTACCGGATGCTGCCGCACATGCATTTCAACGCCAAGGTGAAGGTGAAGCCGCCGTTCGACAAGGCCCGTGTTCCGCAGGGATATACCGAAGCCGACGTGAGCCTGTTCTACTTCGACGTGGCGGCGGGGCGCTGGATGCTTCTGGAAGGGGGTGTCGCCGATGCGGCCGGCGAGACGGTCGAGGCGGAGACGACGCATTTCACGGACTTCATCGCCGGCGTGGTCGTGGCGCCGGAAAGCCCGCAGGTCGCACGCCATGATCCGACGTCGTTCAAGGACATGAAGGCCGCGGACCCGTCGGCGAAGATCAATCTGATCGCGCCGCCGCAGGGGTCGAGTTCCGGGGATGCCGCGCTGAGCTATCCGCTGGAGCTGCCGCCGGGCCGGCAGGGCATGGCGCCGCAACTCTCGTTGCAATACGCGTCGGCCGGCGGCAACGGCTGGATGGGCCTGGGCTGGTCGCTGCCGATGCAGGCGGTGACGATCGACACCCGGTGGGGGGCGCCGCGCTATTCGGCGACGCAGGAGACGGAAACCTATCTGTGGAACGGCCGGCAGCTGACGCCGGTCGCGCATCGGGGCGCCTTGGTGCCGCGCGCGGCGGAGCGGGTGTTTCAGGCGCGCGTCGAAGGGAGCTTCGCCCGGATCGTGCGCCACGGCGCCGATCCCGCCGACTACTGGTGGGAGGTCACCGACAAGATGGGCACCCGCTATGCCTATGGCGGGGATCTGGACACCGGCGCGCAGGTCGCCGAGGCGGTTCTGACCGACGACGCGGGCAACGTCTTCACATGGGCGCTGACGGAGATGCGCGACACCAACGGCAACCGGGTCGCGCATTCCTACGTGAGCGTCAGCGACACGGGCCTGGCGCTGGGCGGCGTGCCGGGCCGCCAGCTTTACCGGGCTGCGATCCGCTATACCGGCGACGGGGCCGGTCCCGGTCCGTTCGAGGTCCGGTTCGTCCGCGACCGGGAACTGCCCGGCTTCACGCGGCGGCGCGATACGATCATCGACGGTCGGGGCGGTTTCAAGATGGTCACGGCCGATCTTCTGCGCCGTGTCGAGATCATCTACGCGGGCGCGCTGGTGCGCGCCTACGGGTTCGAGTACGAGGAAGGGGCGTTTCACAAGCAGCTTCTGCGCCGTGTCACGCAGTTCGACGCCGCGAACCAGGCGTTCAATACGCACGCGTTCGAGTATTTCGACGATGCGCGGGAGAACGGCGCCTACAGGGGCTTCGCCACGGCCGTCGACTGGAGCTCCCCGGACGACGGCGTCGGGCTGGGGGATATCGTCGAACGGGAGGCGCGCGCGCTGTCCGGGCACGCGGGCACGCGGACCGGCTGGCATCTTTACACGGGCATCGCCCTCGGCGCGCCTGAAAAGCGCCAGTCGCTCGGCGTGAAGATCGGCGGCAATTCCGGGGGATCGGACGGCCGTCTGCTGCTGATCGACCTGAATGGGGACGGGTTGTCCGACAAGGTGTTCGTCACCGCCGGCGGCATCTTCATGCGGGCGAACGAAAGCGGTCCCGGCGGCGCGGCGCGCTTTTCGGAAACGCCGGTTCAGGTGGCCGATCTGCCCGCGCTGATGCGCGAGACCAGCACCATGTCGTCGCGGGGCATCGAAAGCTTCATCGGCATTGCCGCCGGGATAAACTGGGCGGATGCGGTAACCGTCTCGGATATCTATTTCACCGACGCCAACGGCGACGGCCTGCCGGATCTGAACCTGAACGGCCAGCTTCTGTTCAACGTTCTCGATCCGGCCGGCACCCCGGGCTTCACGCCGGACAGCAGCCTCAGCGCCTCTCCGATCGGCCCCGCCGCGGTGGACGCGGCGGCGGTGCAGATCGCGTTCGACGATCTCTACCAGCAACTGATCGACGACGCCCCGCTCATGGACGCGGTGCGCAGCTGGAGGGCGCCTTACACGGGCCAGGTCCAGATCACCGGCGATGTCGCTCTGATCGAGGATTTGAGCCCGGCGCGCGCGGCGTACCAGACGGCGGACGGGGTCCGCGTCGCGATCCAGCACAACGGGGCGGAGCTTTACGCGCTCGAGATCGCGGACACGGATTACACCCCGAAGACGCCCGGGCTGAACCCGGTCGAGGTGGTCGCGGGCGATGTGATCTATTTCCGAGTGCAGTCGGGGGTCGACGGCGCCTATGATCAGGTGTCCTGGGCACCGGTGATCGAATACACCGATCTGGCGCCCGCGCTCGACGCCAACGGCCTTGCGGCCACCGTCTTCGACGCGGCGGCGGATTTCGTGCCGTTCGCCGACAAGGCGCCCGGATTTTCCGCCCCCTTCGACGGCGCGGTGCGCGTCTCGGCGACGCTGAACAAGACGGCGCAGACCAGCGACGACGTGCGGCTGGAGCTTTTGATGAACGGCGTCGCCGTCGCGGCGCAATCGCTGGCCTGGGATCAGACCGGGCCCTTGCCGATCCTCTTCGACACCCCCGTGCAGCGAAGCGTCGTGGATGCCGCCGGGGGGGTGATCCAGGCCGCGGACGTTCTGGAGTTGCGGCTGGTCACGGAGTCGCAGATCGATCTCGCGGCGCTCGCATGGTCCGCGCTCGACCCGCCGCGGATATGGTACACGGCCTCGGCGGACCCGGACCTGGCCGATCTTCTGGACGAGAACGGCGATCCGGCGACGATGCGGCCGTTTCCCCCGCGGACCCGTCTGTTTTCGCACAACGATCTGACGGCGCCGCTCGCGCCCTGGCTCGCCGACGAGGACGGTCTGGTCACGGTCGATCCCGGCGTGGTGATCGCCCCGGGCAACGGCGGGCTCGACACCGAGATCGTGGTGACGGTGAAGTCCGGCGGCGGCCTGGTCGCCAAGGCGTCGATCCCGGTCGTGAACGGCGTTCCCGCGCCCGCGCCGTTCGAGTTCACCGCGGTCCTGGGGGAGGCGTATTTCTTCGAGTTCACCTCGGCCACACCGGATATTCTGTCCGCGATCTCCACCCGCGACATCGCGCTGAGCCTGCCGAGCGGGCTCGTGATCGATGCGCCGACGGCCTTCAGGGGCGCGGAGCGGGCGACCGTTCTGTCCCAGCCCTATCGCGGATGGCGCGTGTTCGGCTACGACGGCAACCGGGAGCGGGCGACGCAGCCGATCTCGATCACCGCATCCGATCTGACGGGGCCGACGGCGGCCGAAGCGGCGGCCCTCGAACAGGCGATCAGCGACGCGATCGCCAATGGCCAGCCGGACGACGCGCTGGTTCTGGCCAGCCAGCGAAGCCTGGTTCCGTTCTTCCCGGCGCCCAGCGATGCGGTGCCGTCCGAGACGCGCTGGCGCTCGGGCGACGCGAACCTCTGGAGCGAGGCGGCCGTCCAGAGCGCCTCGCGCTATGGGATCGACGTCGTCTCGGTTCCCGATATCATGGCCTTCGCCGGGGCGCAGGCGGTTCCGCGGGTGAGCACGACCAGCCAGTTCGGCGCCGGCGCGGGCGTGTCCTTCGTCAACGGCGCGGTCTCGACCTCTCAGACCGTGTCGGTTCTCGACTTTCTCGACCTCAACGGCGACCGGTTTCCGGACGTGGTGAGCGGCGGGCAGCTGGTGCAGTTCTCGCCGATGACCGGCGGGCTCGAAGCCGCCGCGCTGACGATGGCGGGGGCGCCGCCCGATATCCGCGCGACCGACGGCGCGGCGCAGAGCTTCGGGATCGGCGGGTCGTTTCCGCACCAGTCCGCCAAAGCCAAGGGCCGCGTCGACGTCACGGCGACCGGCGGCTCCCTGTGGGTGCGGTTCAATCTCGGCTACCGGTTCGGCGCCGAGGAGCTCTACGGCACCGCCGAGATCAACGACGGGGCCTCCGAGACGGTGTCGCTCGGGCTGAGCATCGGCTTCAACGACGGGGTCTACGGGTTCGCCGGCGGTCTCAACGGCTCCCGGAGCGCCGCGCGCGCCTTCGCCTCCCTGGCGGACGTCAATGGCGACGGTCTCGTCGACGCGGTCGGCCAGGGCGCGGCGGCAAACACGCTTGCCGTGCGGCTGAACTCCGGCAGCACCTTCGAGCCCCCGATCGTCTGGAGCACCGGCGGGCAGGGGACGCTCCCGACCGAGTCGGCCTCCGTCTCGGCCGGGCTGGGGGCGTATTTCACCATCGCCGTTCCGTTGTCGCCGGCCCCTCCGGTTTCGCTCATCCTCAACCCCGGCGCCGATACCGGCCGCGCGATGAGCCGGCTGGAAAGTTCGATCCAGGACCTGGACGGCGACGGCTTCCCGGGATTCCTGCGCTCCGAGGACGACGACGACCTCAGCGTCAGCTTCGACACCATCGGGCGCACCAACCTTCTGCGGGCCGTGCACCGGCCGCTGGGATCGACCGTCACCCTCGCCTATGCGCGCTCGGGCAACACCGGCGATCAGCCGCAGAACAAGTGGGTTCTGGCGCGCGTCGAGGTGTTCGACGGCGTCGCCGGCGACGGCACCGACATCCTGGCGACCGCGTTCGCTTACGAGACCGGCCGCTGGGACCGCGCGGAGCGGGAATTCTACGGCTATGCCCGGGTGATCGAGGATCACCTGAACGTGGACGCGCCGGGCGGTGAAGCGGTCTATCGCACCGTCACCCGGGACTTTCTGAACGGCACCTATTACCAGAAGGGCCTGCTCGCCGCCTCGACGACGGCGGACGCCTCCGGCGCGCTGTTTCTGGAGACGGTCAACACCTACCGGTTCGTCGATGTGGCGACCGGCACCGATGTGGGCGATCCGGAAAGCCTGACCGCGACGGTGTTCCCGCAACTGGTGCGCACCGACAGCCATTTCTACGAGGGCCAGGCGGTCGCGGGCAAATCCACCTTCGTCACCTATGCCTACGACCAATACGGCAACGTCGTCGAATACGTGGACGCGGCCAATCTGGAGACGACGGACGACGACGTGACCAGCACCATCGGCTATCACCAGGACCTGGCGGCCCATATCGTCGGCAAGGCGGACGCCGTGGTGGTGACCGGCAACGGTGCCGTCCACCGGGAACGTCAAGCCGATTTCGCGCCCGGCACCGGCAACATGACGCAGCTGCGCGGCCTGCTCGCCGACGGCGGCATCGCGGTCACCGATCTCGCCTATGACGGGTTCGGCAACCTGACCGGCGTCACCGGTCCGGCGAACGCCTCCGGGCAGCGCTATGCGCGCGACTACGATTACGATCCGGCCGTCGCCACCTATGTCACGCGGGTCGAGGACAGCTTCGGCTACGTCTCGACCGCCAGTTACGACGAACGCTTCGGCGCGATGCTCTCGCGCGTCGATCCGAACGATCAGCCGACCACTTACACGCTCGACGACGCGGGCCGGGTGATCGCGGTGCAGGGGCCTTATCAGGCCGGGACCGGGCTCGACACCATCACGTTCGCGTACAATCCCCGCCGCGACGTGCCGGGTGACGCGCAATATCCGGACGTGGACGTATCCTGGGCGCTGACGCGGCATATCGACGTTCATCGCGACGGTGCCGATCCGATCGAGACGGCGCTGTTCGTCGACGGTCTGGGCCGGGCGCTGCAGACCAAGAAGGACGCGGCGATCCACGACGGCGCCCAGTCGGTCGACCGCATGGTCGCCTCGGGCCGGATCGGCTTCGACTTCCTGGGCCGGCGGACCGAACAATATTATCCCGTCGAAGAACCCCTGGGGCAGGCGGGGGTCTTCAACCCCGCCTACGACGCGGTCCCGCCGACGATCACCGATTACGACGTGCTCGACCGTCCGGTGCAGGTGACCATCCCCGACGCCAGCACGACGAGCATGCTCTACGACTTCGGTCCGGACCGCGCCGGGCAGTTCCGGTTCCGGAAGCGCTTCACCGATGCCGAGGGCAACCAGCGCGAGACCTATGCCGACATGCGCGGGCTTGTGACCTCGGTGAAGGAGATCAATCCTGCCGGCGGGCAGCCGGTGATCTGGACCAGCTACGCTTACGATCCGCTGCGCCAGATCGTTTCCGTGACCGACGACCAGAACAACGTCACCACCACCGAATACGACAACTTCGGGCGCATGACGGCGCTCGACAGTCCGGACATGGGGCGCACGGAATACCGGTTCGACCTGGCCTCGAACCTGGTGGCCAAGGAGACCGCGAATCTGCGCGCGGCCGGGCTGGAGATCGTCTATGACTACGACTTCACCCGGCCGGCGTCGATCGGCTATCCGCAGTTCCCGGAAAACGACGTCAGCTACACCTATGGCGCGCCGGGGGCGGCGCATAACCGCGCCGGGCGCATCGTCACCGCCACCAGCCAGGGCGGCATCGAAGAGCGGTTCTACGGCCCCCTGGGCGAGATGGTGCAACAGGTCCGCACCGTCAATTCCGACACCCAGGGCAACGCGCCGCAAAGCCCCGAGGTCTATACCACCACCTGGACCTACGACACCTGGAACCGCCTGCACGCGATGACCTATCCCGACGGCGAGGTGCTGACCAACCAATACGACTCGGGCGGGCGGCTGCGGCGGATCGACGGCGCCAAGACCGGGGTCGATTACGAATATCTGCGCCATCTGGGCTACGACAAGTTCGGCCAGCGGGTCTATCTGCATGCCGGCAACGGCACCGAGACGGCTTACGCCTACGTGCCCACCACCCGCCGTCTGGACGGTCTGGTCGCGGGCAACGCCCAGGGGCGCACCTTTCAGGACCTTTCCTATACCTACGATCCGGTGGGCAACATCACCGCGCAGGCCAACGCCGCCTCGGTGACCGGGGCCAGCCAGATGGGCGGGGCCACGGCCTTCACCTATGAATACGACGATCTCTACCGTCTGACGGGGGCGACGGGGCTGTGGGAGTATCAGCCGGGCAAGAGCGAGGAGTTCACGCTGGCGATGTCCTACGACACGATCCACAACATCGTGTCCAAGGACCAGCTGCACGCGCGCGTCCAGCCCTCGGGCACGCGGGTGGAGCAGCACAAGACCAGCTATGACTGGAGCTACACCTATGCCGCACCGCAGCCGCACGCGCCGTCGCTGATCGGGGATCGGGCCTACACCTACGACCTGAACGGCAACCAGACGGGCTGGCAGCATGTGTCGAACGGCACCGGGCGCACCATCGTCTGGGATGAAGAGAGCCGTATTCAGGAGATTTCCGACAACGGCCACGCGAAGCGGTACAAATACGACGACGCGGGGGAGCGGGAGCTCAAGCGCGGGCCCCAGGGCGAGACGGCGTATGTCAATCCATTCTTCAGCATGCGCAACCGCGAGGTTGGCACCAAGCACGTGTTCGCGGGCGGGACGCGCCTGGTGTCGAAGCTGGTCCGTCAGCCCAAGGACGTGGACGGCGACGGGGTGGCCGATCCGCTCCCCGGCTGCGCCAATCCGCCCTGGGGCTGGACCCAGGGGCAGGGGGGCGGTCAGGGCCAGGGCAATGCCGGAGGCAATGGTCAGGGCCAAGGCCCCTGCGGCAACAACGGCCAGGGTGGTCCCGAGGTTCAGGAGCGTGATCTCTACTTCTACCACCCCGACCATCTGGGCGCGTCGTCCTACGTGACCGACGCCGACGGCGAGATCTTCCAGCACCTCGAGTACTTCCCGTTCGGCGAGACCTTCGTCGAGGAACACGCCAACACCCAGCGCACCCCCTATCTCTTCACATCCAAGGAACTCGACGAGGACACAGCCCTCTACTATTTCGGTGCCCGCTATTACGACCCACG